>CAYXVM010000096.1:0-7393 GCA_964468465.1 uncultured Clostridium sp. | reverse complement strand
ATGCGGCAGACCTGTTCCCTTATAAAGAACAATAAAATCAAGAGACTGCCCTCTGCCGGTATAAACAAGATTGATGAATGTGACCGTGAATGTGAGAAGCTGACCGGGGGACGATGTAACTTTAACGCTTGCCCTGCCGTCCTTGAAGCTGTCAACGGTGCGGGTGATGTCGATAGTTCCGCAGTCCTCGGTTTTCAGCTGAAGATTTTTCACATTGACTTCAATTGAGGCAAGTCGGTCTTTTTCGATTTTTCCTGCGGGATATTTAATCTCGTAAGAGGTAACGACACTCTGAGAAGATAACATGGTCTCGGTTTCACCCTCGGTCGGTTCTTCGTCCTCTTCCGCAAAAGCAGGCAAAACCGCAGTAAAAGCAAACAAAAGAGCAAAGGCAAGGCTGAATAATCTGATTAAAGCATTTTTCGTTTTCATTGTTTTATCTCTTTTCTGTCAAAAATTGATTCGTTTCTTTCATCGGAGATAATCTCTCCGTCCTTCAGGGTTATTATTCTGTCGGCATAAACGGCAAGATCGGGGTTATGCGTGACGATAATCATGGTTTCGTTGTATTTTCTTGCAAAGCTGAGCATCATGTTCATTATGTCAACGGTAGTTTTTGAATCAAGATTACCCGTCGGCTCATCGGCAAAAATCAGCTTTGGTTTTGTCACAAAAGCCCGTGCAATGCCCGTTCGCTGCTGCTGACCGCCCGACATCTGAGTGGGATAATGATTAAGCCTGTCTCCGAGACCCACCGCTTTAAGAACCGACCGTGCGGCGGCTTCTCTCTGCTGCTTTCCGATTCCGCAGAAGGTCAGCGGCATTGCAACATTTTCAACCGCCGTGAGCATGGGCAGCAAATTATAAGCCTGAAAAACGAAGCCGACATTTTTCTGCCTGAATGCGGCAAGCTCGTTTTCGTTCATTGAGGTAATTCTGACGCCGTCAATTGAAACCTCTCCCCTGCTTGGCGGCTCCATCCCCGCAAGCACATTCAACAGCGTGCTTTTTCCCGAACCCGAAGCACCGAAAACGCAGCATATTTCTCCCCGCATAACGGTCAGATTTATTTTTCTCAGCGCCACCACGGTTTCTGTTCCCATTCGGTACGCCTTGCATAAATCCCTGACCCTGATGAACGGGGTGCCGGTGTTCTCCTCCATTTTTTCACCTTCCCGAAGAAAAAATTTTATTTCGATTTCTAAGTTATATATAGAATATAATTATTAACATTTAGTAGACAGATAGTTACAAAAAAATTACAATTTTTAACGGTCTGTTACAAAGGTTACAAAAGCAGAGAATTATTTGAATTTTTGAGTGGAATCATTGGTTTTTTTATGATATACTGTTCAATAACAAGCCCGAAAGCAAATAAAAACGGCTTGTATCCGTAAACTGCCGATACAAGCCGCTCAATTGATTTGTTATTCAGATTAAAGCAGTTCAACGCCTTTTTCTTTGCATTCTTTGATCATTTCTTCGGGCCAGACAGATGCCTGAACCTCGCCGATATGCGCTTTACGCAGGAAGAACATGCAGATTCTTGACTGACCGATGCCGCCGCCGATTGAATAAGGCAGTTCGCCGTTCAGCAGAGCCTTGTGGAAGGGCAGCTCGCTGCGCTCGGGGCAGCCTCTGATTTCAAGCTGTTTTTTGAGAGATTCCTCATCAACTCTTATGCCCATTGACGAAAGCTCAAAGGCTCTGTCAAGAACGGGATAATAAACAACGATATCTCCGTTAAGCTCCCAATCGTCATAGTCGGGCGCTCTGCCGTCATGGATTTCTCCGCTTTTAAGCGCGCCGCCGATTTTCATGATGAAAACGGCTTTTTTCTCTCTTGCGATGCGGTTTTCCCTCTCCTTGGGAGTGAGGTCGGGATACATATCCTCAAGCTCCTGCGTTGTGATAAAGGTTATTTTGTCGGGCAGGAAATTACGCTCAACAAAGGCGTAATCGTCGGCAATATAATGCTCGGTGTGCTTGAGCGCTCTGTAAATCGCCTTTACGGCGTCCTTTAAGGTCTGCTCGGTTCTGTCAGCCTTTTCAATATGCTTTTCCCAATCCCACTGGTCAACGAAAACCGAATGGAGATTATCTGTATCTTCGTCACGCCTGATAGCGTTCATGTCGGTATAAAGACCCTCGCCCGCCTCAAAGCCGTACTGCTTGAGGGCAAGCCTTTTCCACTTTGCAAGGGACTGAACAATTTCAACATCGCCCGAATCAATGCCCTTGATATCAAAGCTGACGGGTCTTTCAACGCCGTTGAGCGTGTCATTAAGCCCCGAATCGGCGTTGACAAAAAGAGGGGCGGAAACTCTCGTGAGGTTGAGCTGAATTGCAAGGTCACGCTCGAAAAAATCCTTTACCTTCTTGATTGCAAGCTGAGTCTGACGCTTGTTGAGGAGAGATTTATAGCCCTCCGGAATATAAAGATTATACATACATCATATCTCCTTTTTTCTCTGCGGCACCCGCCGAACACAAAAACAAGTATATCACGGCGTTTTTATCTTTGCAAGCAAAAATTATCAATCCCGCTTATCGGGGCAGAGAATTTTTATAAACTCACCGTTTTCTCCGACCGCTTCAACATCCGAATAGCCGTTTTCACTCAGCCAATCGCTCCAGCGGCTCTCCATGCCGTCCTCATAAAGAACGGGCAGAAAGCCTGCTCTGAGGTAGCTTTTGATTGCGGGAACACGGAATTCATTCGTCAGAAGAAACGCCCGCTCACAGCCGCATTCATAAAGGCAGGCGGTGAATATTCCGGCAAGATATCCGCCGATTCCTTTTCCCCGAACCTCGGGCAAGGCGGCGACCATATGAACCGTGCCGACCCCTTTTTCGGGGCAGAGAACCGTTGCGGTTGCAACGGGCTTTCCGTCAAGCAGAACGAAAAATACATTTTCGGGGCGGTAGCCCTCCTCTTCAATCATTCGGCGGGTAAAGGCTTCCTCGCTCTCGTCCTCACAGATTAATCCGTTGCGGCATATTTTATCCCATGCGGCGATATCGCCCACGCTCCCGTCAAATCTGCGGAACGAAAAATCGCCGAACGCCTGCGGATATTCCGCAGGAGATACTTTCAGATACATTTTAAGGTGATTCATTGCTCTCAAAGCCTCCGAGTTTTTATGATACATTATATTATCATGTTTTCAGCTTTTTGGCAATGAAAAATGAGGTGTTTTTTATGACTCCCGAAGATAAGCTTCTTATTGCGAAAATTGAAGATAAAGCCGTTCAATGCAGCGAAAATTCAATGATAACAAACAGCTTTTTCCTTGACCTGCATCAGCGTTCCGTTGCCTGCGGCGTGAAAATGCCCGCCGATGTCAGAATGATGTTTTACGGCGCATTCCCCGACGCCGAACGCACGGTTGCGCTCATGTTGCCCGAATATATTGAAGCCGAAAGCGAAGATACGCTGCCCGGCTTCTTTTCCGACTGCCCCGAATCGGACCCGCTCGCCGTTATCGAGGTTGAAAAGGATAAATTTTCTCCGCCGCTGAGCCACAGAGACTATCTCGGCGCACTTATGGGGCTCGGAATCAAGCGTGAAATGACGGGCGACATAATAGTCAGCGAAAACGGCTGCAAAATCGCCGTTCTCTCAAAAATTGCTCCGTTCATTGCGGAAAATCTCGGAAAAGCAGGCAGGGGCACGCTCAGAGCGACGGTTGCCGAGCCTTGCCACGCCCGTCAGAGCGCAAAGGCTTCGGGAACGCCCGAAAGCTTCACGGTTTCATCAATGAGGCTTGACAGCGTTATCAAAAATGCCTTCCATGTTTCAAGGGGAGACGCCTGCTCGGCGATAGAAAGCGGGCTAGTGTTCGTTAACGACTGCGAATGTGAAAAGCCCGACAAGAAAATCTCATCGGGCGATAAAATAGTGTTCCGCAGAAAGGGCAGAATTATTGTTGAAAACTGCTCGTCGGTTTCAAAAAAAGGCAGGATTATCGTTGAGATAACAAAATTCGGATAACCGAAAAACAGATAAAAAAATAGCCGCCCTATTGGGCAGCTAAATTAAAAGTGTCGGCGTCGACCTATCTTCCCGGGCCGCTTCCAGCCAAGTATTTTCGGCACTGTTGAGCTTAACTACCGTGTTCGGGATGGGAACGGGTGGACCCTCAACGTCATCAACACCGACTAAGGAAACGCAACGGCGTTTCTTGAATGCTTGACTATTATATATCGCTTTTATCGGTTTGTCAAGAGTTTTTTCAAAAAAATTTTTTCCTTTTTTGTCGGAAATATTTGTATTGAGATTTTTATGCTTTTATGGTATAATTTTTATATATTTTATTAAGGGGTGAAAGCTCTATGTGGCTTGTTATCAAATCCGTTATCTCGCTTCTTGTTTCTCTTATGATGACCGTTTTCCCAAACAGCGAAATTCTCAAAAGTCTTGATATTCTTGAGCTTGCCGTTCAAAAGGAAAACTGCCTGCTCAACGCTTCGTTAATTTCCGATGTTCACATTGACCATGACTGGCCGATTGGTGAATGGATTCTCCGCAACGGACTTAATGACCTTAAACGCTCGGTTGACGGCATTGACGCTCTGATTGTTTCGGGCGATCTGACAAACTACGGCGATGCCGAGTCAATGGAGAGCTTTTTTGAAATTCTTGCCAACAGCAAAGCCGTCGAAAATTGGGTTGTTGCCATGGGCAATCACGATGTCGGCCATGTTGAGGACACCACACAGCAGGGCGCAAGGGATCGCTTTGTTGAGCTGTATAATAAGTATACTCCCTCATTCAAAATTGAAAACGCTTATTACAAAGCCGATATTAACGGCTATCGCTTCGTAACCCTCGTTGACGACGGAGACGACACCTGGGATCACCCCGAAATATCCGACGCTCAGCTTGAATTCCTTGACACCGCCCTTGCTGAAGCCGCAGGCAGAGGACTGCCGATGTTCGTTATCAGCCATGTTCCCGTTGAGGGCGTTAACGGTCAGGATAAAATCTGGGAAGGCGGCGGCATGGGCGAATACAGCGACGCCGTTCAGTCGATTCTCGAAAAATACACCAATGTTTTCTTCATCAGCGGTCATGTTCACACAGGCATCAACGGCCCGCTGACAAAGGCGGTTTTCGGTTTCTCCTGCGTTGAAACGATAAACGGAGTTAACTATGTTAATCTGCCGACCTATATGATTATCAACCGTTTCGGCATTCCTTGGGGCGGAATGGGCTTTCAGATGGAGGTCTACGAAGATGAGGTGCTTTTCAGGGCGAGAAACTTCGGCTCGTCAAAATGGTACCCCGCCTATGACCATTCGGTCACATTAGTCAAATAACGATAAAAAACACAGAGCGTCTCGGAATGAGGCGCTCTGTTGATTTTAAGTGAAGTATTTTAATTAGAAAGAAGCGTTCTGTCGTTGGCAAACTGAGTGCCGCTGATTTTCTCAAACTGCCCGAGCAATGCTTCAACGGTCAGATTCTTCTTTTCTTCGCCCGAAATGTCGAGGATAATTCTTCCCTCGTGCATCATTATCAGCCTGTTGCCGTGAACAATGGCGTCGTGCATGTTGTGCGTAACCATCATTGCGGTAAGCTTATTTTCGGAAATAATTTTATCGCTCAGGGCAAGAACCTTTGCCGAGGTTTTGGGGTCGAGAGCCGCCGTGTGCTCATCGAGAAGCAGAAGCTTCGGCTTCTGGAGCGTTGCCATGAGCAGGGTCAGAGCCTGCCTCTGACCGCCAGAAAGCAGACCGACCTTTGATGAAAGCCTGTCCTCAAGACCCAAATCAAGAGTTTTGAGCATTTCACGGTATTGTTCCCTATCCTTTTTGCTGACGCCGAATCTGAGCGTTCTGTGTTTGCCTCTCTTGGCGGCGATTGCGAGATTTTCAATAATTTCCATGTTCGCCGCTGTGCCCGTCATCGGGTCCTGGAACACTCTGCCGAAATATTTGGCTCTCTTATGCTCCGAAAGGTTCGTAACATTGATGCCGTCAACGATAATTTTGCCCCTGTCAACGGGATAAACGCCGGTTATCATATTCAGAACAGTCGATTTGCCCGCTCCGTTGCCGCCGATAACGGTCACAAAGTCGCCGTCGTTGAGAACAAGGTCAACTCCGTTGAGCGCCTTTTTCTCATTGACCGTTCCGGGGTTGAAGGTCTTATAAAGTCCTTTTATTTCAAGCATCTGCACCCGCCTCCTTTCCTTTTCTTCTTCCCAGGTGGATTTTGCTCTTCCAATAGGGAACGCCGAGGAAAATCGCAACAACAACAGCCGAGAACAGCTTGAGGTCGTTTGCGTCAAGACCGAGCTGAATAACAAAGGTCATAACGATATAATAAATGATTCCGCCGATAACCGCAGAGAGCAGTCTGAGGGCAAAATTGCGGAATATCTTGCCGAAAATAACTTCGCCGATAATAACCGCCGCAAGGCCGATAACGATTGCGCCCCTGCCCATGTTGATATCGGCAAAGCCCTGCCATTGGGTCAGCAATGCGCCCGAGAGGGCAACAATGCCGTTTGAAATAACAAGGCCGATAATCTTGTTTATGTCGGTGTTAATGCCGTTGGCTCTTGCCATTGCGGCATTACAGCCCGTCGCCCTGATTGCCGAGCCTGCTTCCGTGCCGAAAAACCAATAAAGAAACAGTATTATCGCAAGGGCAAACAGCGAGCCGACAAGCAGAGATTTGTTAATGTTGCTCAGAGTAATCATCAGATTATAGTTGCGGAAGCTGATGCCGATGTTTGCATTCTTATCCATGATTCTCAGATTAATGGAATAGAGCGAAAGCTGGGTCAGAATGCCCGCAAGAATCGCCGGAATGCCGAAAGCCGTGTGCAAAATTCCGGTTGCAAGCCCTGCAAGACAGCCCGAAACAAATGCAACAAGCAATGCAAGATACATATTGACGCCCGAGGTTGACAAAACGACGAAAACAGCTCCGCCCGTTGCGAGCGAGCCGTCAACCGTAAGGTCTGCAAGGTCGAGCACCTTGTAAGTGATGTAAACGCCGATAGCCATTATGCCCCAGATTATGCCCTGAGCAATGGCTCCCGGCAGAGAGCCGATAAATCCTGACATATAATTCTCCTATCCGAAAAAGCAGAACAAAAGCGATAAGAATAACTTACCGCTTTTGTTCAATATTAAGCGAGGTTTGATTTGATATGGTTATGCTTCAACAACGATTTCCTTGTAATCCTCGGGAATCGCAACATTGAGAGCGTCTGCACGGTCTTTCATGTATTCCTTGGTGAAATCCTTTGCATAGCCGATTTCCATGTCGCCGGGGTTAGTGCCGTTAACAAGGATATCATAAGCCATGAGACCTGCTTCGTAGCCGATGTCATAGTAATCGATTGAAAGAGTTGCAACGCCGCACTTCTTGCAGATG
>CAYXVM010000095.1:0-7451 GCA_964468465.1 uncultured Clostridium sp. | reverse complement strand
TGAAGAATATGACAACATCCAGGCATTCCTTTATGATGACCTCTATCATGAGTTCACCATCGGTAATCCTCCTGCCGGCGGCAGCTACACAGCAACATTCACCGTTGACGGTGAAACCTACGGCGATGTAGCTACCTACGCAACAGGCGCATCAATCGCAGCACCCGAAACCGCTCCTACAAAGGACGGATTCAGATTCCTCGGTTGGGCTCTTGACGGCACAACAGATGTTCTTACCTTCCCGCAGACAATGGGTAGCGCAAATGTTGTTTACACAGCAGTATTTGAAGCTCTTCCCACTCACACCGCAACATTCATGGTTGACGGCGATGTTTACGGCGATGTAGTAACATACGCTGAGGGCGCAGCAATTACTGCTCCCTCCGATCCCACAAAGACCGGCTACAGCTTCACAGGTTGGAACCCGACAGTCGGAACAATGGGTACAGCCGACATGGTATTCAACGCAACATTCAAGGCAAACACCTATTCAGTTAAATACTATAAAGAGAAGACTGACTCAACACCTTATCAGACTCTCTCCGTATCGTTCAACGGCGCATACAATCTTCCTTCACCGCCCAACAAGACCGGCTATGTATTCAGCGGTTGGGTTGACGCAAGCGGAAACAGCATGCCCGCAACGCATACAACAGATGCAGATGTTTCATTCTATGCATCATGGACCGCAGGTTCATATGACGCAGTATTCAATGCTAACGGCGGTCAATTCGCTGACGGCAGTGATTCAATGACTGTAAAAACAACCTTCGGCGAAGCAATCGTTGCTCCCGATGCTCCCACCAAGACCGGATTTGATTTCGCAGGTTGGGAACCCACAGTCGGAACAATGGATGCAGAAGGCAAGACCTTCACCGCTAAGTGGACTGCAAAGCAGATCGTCGTTTACTTCATGGACGGCGAGAGCGAGCTTGGCACAAAGACCGGCGACTACGGTTCAAGCGTTCCTGCAATCACCAATCCTGAGAAGGAAGGCTATACATTCGCAGGCTGGCAGTATGCTAACGGCACAACTGCAACCTTCCCGATTACTGTCGGCGCAGAGAATGTTTATGTTTACGCTAAGTGGACTGCTAAGGCATATTATATCGAGTTCTTCGGACCCGGCGCAACCGATTGGATTTCCGGCGGTGACCAGTATTGCGGCGATGCAATCGTAGCTCCCAACGCTCCCACAAAGAGCGGCTACAGATTCACCGGTTGGGCAGATGCAGAAGGCAACCCGATGCCCGAAACCGTACCTCCCATTGCAAACCAGCAGTACTTTGCACAGTATGAAGCACAGACATACGATGCAGTATTCTATGTTGACGGCGAGGTTTATGATACTCAGACCGGCATAATCAACAGCTCAATCGTTGCTCCCGACGAACCCACCAAGACAGGTTATACTTTCAGCAAGTGGGTCAAGGTCGGATCAACAACAGCTATTAAGTTCCCCGCAAAGATGCCCAACGGCGGCGTTAACTATGAGGCTGTATTCACAATCAACAGCTATAAAATTAACTACTATGTTGACAGCACACTTGTTAAGACCGAGACTTACACTTACGGTGCAGATGTTACTCCTTACACCTACACACCTGCAGAAGGCCAGTCCTTCAGCGGATGGGGCGATCAGGTTCCCGCAACAATGCCCGCAAATGATGTTAATGTTTACGGTACAACAGGCGTTAACACCTACAACGTAACATTTACGGTTAACGGCGAAACCTATAAGGTAGTTCCGTTTGCTTACGGCGCAGCAGTCACCGCTCCTGATTATACTGTTCCCGAGGGACACACATTCTCAGGCTGGACTGTTCCTGCAACAATGCCCGCTCAGAACATCACTCTTGATGCAACTCTGACGGCAAACACCTACTATGCTATCTTCTATCTTGACGAAGCAAAGACAAATGAATACACAAGAGTTCCCACCGTTTACGGTCAGGAAATTCAGTTCCCCGTAAATCCCGAAGTTGCCGGCAAGGAGTTCCTTGGTTGGGATAACGATGCTACAACAATGGGCGCAGGCGATATGGAATTCATCGCAATGTTTAACGACATTATCTACTTTGTTGAATTCGTTAATGAAGACGGCACATCATATGCAGACGGTGCTTATGATACCGAGAAGACCTACGATCAGGTTGTCAATAAGCCCGATGTAGATCCTGTTAAGGAAGGCTATTCATTCAAGGGCTGGAAAGTTAACGGCTCAGTCGTTACCTTCCCCTACACTGTAACAGAAGACGTTACATTCACCGCTTCGTTCGGTATCAACGGCTATGACATCATCTACATGGTTGATGGCAAAGAGTATAGCAGAGAAACCTATCAGTTCGGTGAAGCAATTACAATTATGGCTCCTCTCACCAAGGAAGGTTATACCTTCTCAGGTTGGGATACCACCCTTCCCGAAACAATGCCTGCAAATGACATTACTGTCAGCGGTACATTCACCGTTAACCAGTATGACGCAGTATTTAACGCAGGTGAAGGCGCCGAATTTGAAGGCGGTCTGACAACAGTTACCGTTCCCACAAACTATGGCGAGATTCCCGTTGCTCCCACTCCCACAAAGGCCGGTTACAACTTCATTGGTTGGGAACCCGCACTTGCTCCCATGGGCGTTGACGGCGCAACCTATACGGCTAAGTTCTCCGCAGGCAATGTAGCTTATACTGTTGAAACCTACACAATGGGTCTTGACGGCAACTATGGCGCAGCTGATACTCAGACTCTCTACGGCGAGACTGACCAGCCTGTAACATATGATGCTGCAGCTCTTGAAGGCTTCACGGTTGATGCAAATAACAGCGTTCTTACCGGCACTGTTCTTGCTGACGGCTCACTTGTTCTCAAGGTTTACTATATCCGTAATCAGTACACCTTCAAGACCGTTATTGACGGTGTTGAGGCTCCCGTAAAATATTACTACGGCGCAACTGTTGCAGCTCCCGAGACTCCCGTTAAGACCGGTTACACCTTCCTTAGCTGGAGCGAGGAGATTCCCGCAACAATGCCTGCAAAGGATGTAACGGTTACAGCACAGTTCGAAATTAATCAGTACACCATCACATTTGTTACTGACGGCGGAACAGTTATTCCCGCAATAACTCAGGATTATGATACAGCTATTGTAGCTCCCGCTGATCCCACTAAGACGGGTTATACCTTCCTTAGCTGGAGCGAGGAGATTCCTGCAAAGATGCCCGCAGGTGATATGACGATCACTGCTCAGTGGAAGATCAATCAGTATACAATTACATTTGCTAACACAGGCGACAGCGTAATTAATCCCATTACTCAGGATTATGCAACTGATGTTACGGCTCCCGAAGATCCCACCAAGACCGGTTACACCTTCAAGGGTTGGGATACCGAGATTCCCGCAACAATGCCTGCTGAGAATCTCACAATCACTGCACAGTGGGAAGTTAACTACTATGACGCTATCTTCATTGTTGACGGCGTTGAGACAAAAGTTTCGACCGCTTACGGTGAGATCCCCGTAATCGAAGAACCCACCAAGGTTGGTTATACCTTCATGGGTTGGGATAATGAGCTTGTTCCCATGGTAGTTGGCGGCGCAACCTACACCGCAGACTTTGAGGCTAACATCTATGACGCTATCTTCGATGCAAACGAAGGTAAATTCAGCGATGGCAAAACTTCTGTAACAGTTAAGACAGTATTTGATACTCAGATTATTGCTCCTTCAGAGAATCCCACCAGAGAGGGCTACAATTTTGCAGGATGGACTCCGGAAGTCGGTATGATGACAACCGAGGGCATCACCTTCAAGGCTGTTTGGGAGCAGGATCTTAACTACTGCCGTGTTCAGAATGTTGTTCGTACAACCGAAAATGTTTTCGAGCCCGGTCAGCGTGCAGTTTATGTAGTAACAGTTCAGGGAAGCCCTGTTAAACTTCAGATAGTTTGCGCTTCCGACACATCATTCGGCTGGACCTACTACAGATCACAGGTTAATCCCGATATCGGTATAAATCTTTCACAGGCAGGCCTTGTAGCTATTAAGCAGTACAACGCAGCCAATGAGGAAATCACCGATGCTTCTACCGACAAGACCGTAGCATATGAGAAGTGGTATGTAATTGCTACTCTCAGCGCAGGCGAGTATAAGGTTCGTGCAAAGGTTGACTACAACTCAGATTCTTGGGAGTCACTTGACTTCGCTTACGATTACACTTGCGTTCTCGATGAGCGTCCTGCAACTCAAGACTCGATGATTACATCTGTTGTTCTTGCTAAGTCACCCGTTAAGCGTGCTGAGTATACAACCCTTACTATTGTTGCTAATGAGGCTGTTTCAAGAATCAGAACAACCAGAGAGCTCGAAAATGGCTCAAGCCAGACCGTTTCCTACATCCCGTCACTCGCTAACGTAACAGTTACCGCAAACGGCGATGGAACAAACACCTGGGTTATCAAGCTCAGATTCACCTATTCAGGAACTGCTCTTGAGCAGATCCAGAACTGGGATATCTGGTATTGTGAGACAGGTAAATCAGGCTGGACTAAGAGCGACGAGTCCTTCGAGGTTAAGGTTACCAGATACGCTCAGAACCCGTCACCCGCACCCGGCTATGCTCCTTATTCAATCATCTCCGTAACCGCACCCACAGGCGCAGTTGTTGAAGAGGAAGCAACATTCACGGTTGTAACAACATCCGATGTTACAATGATCCGCTTGAATGACAACAACGGCAACTATGTCGGCACCTATCAGGCTTCCAACACATCCGTTACAAAGGTTGACGATGCAGCCGCAGGAACCTCAACATGGACTCTTAAATACAGATTCTTTGAAGAGGGCGAGCAGACATGGAGCGTTCAGAGCCGTGGCAATCAATGGTCAGCAGCTACAAGCTTTACATTCACGGTTGCTCCTGCTGAGGAATAAAATATTATTCTGAATTAGAAGCAAAAACTAAATAGAAAGGGCCGCAGGGGCTTGCTCCTGCGGCTTTTTTCTTCATAATTAACAAATAAAACAGCATTTTTAACCGACAAAAGAATAAGGAATGATGCAATTTTAGAAAATAAAAACGTGAAAAATCGAAAAATAAGATCATAATAATTCAATTTCAAAAATATAATTCGGAACAAAAAAGTAATTATAGTTCTAAATTGAAATTAAAAAACCAATAAAAATTTGATAAAATAATCACAAGAATATGAATGAATTGTTAACAATCCGGTCGAAAAAACCGGCAAAGATTAAAGAAAAAATGATTTTTTGTCAACAATTTATACATAAAAATTTTTAATTTCGGATTAAAAAAAGCAAAAGTTATCAGAGTCAAATTTACCAAAAAAAATAATTAAAATTTGTGCAAAAAATATATGACATAGAAAATCAAAATAAATTTTTATATATTATTATAAAAAAACTATTGGTTATTTTATTGACAGAGACTGCCTGTAATGTTATAATAACAATGTCTAACAATGACTTTTAGTCTGTGTTCAAAATTTAGATTTGGAGGGATTATTTTTGAGCAAAGCAAAGAAGATCATCAGCATGCTTCTGTCGGTTGCTTTGGTTTTGACCGTAGCGCCTGTCTCAGTGTTTGCTTCTGCCGTTAACTACACTTACGGCGATATCACGACAAGCGCTCCCAACTTTACGGTTGACACCTCGGCAACAACGGAAGTAATCCGTGTTGCAGCCAGCTCAGACTCATTCTCGCTCGGCACAACCATCGTTGCAGCAACTCCGTCAGGTATCCCGAGGACATCGGGAACATATGCGGCGGTTGGCTACGCGGGTGAGACTCCGGAAACGCCGACAGTTCGTTTCACGATTGACGGCGCAACACTCGGCGAAACTCCGTCCGTTGCTTCTTCTCTCGGCGGCAATATCTCATTCGGAGAGATGACAGTAACAACAAGCGGTACAAAGACCACATACAGTTGGCCGATTTCAACAGGTACTGCTTCTGCCGGAACGGATGTTGTTTTCACCATCACTTACAAGGTAAACGGCACAACCTATACTGCCTATGCTTTCAGCCATGTTGAAAACATCCTTGTTATGAACGGCTTCTTAACCTACAAGGAGAAGAAAAACAACGATACCGGTTCGGTTAACTCCCGCCACTCGTTGATCGTTCAGTATCAGTCGAAGAACATGTATTCTCAGATGTGCAGCGATAAGACGGTTTCAAACAGAACCGTCGGTTACATCAACTATGCAACGAAAGAAGCCCTTTCGGGCCAGGCGTTGCTCGGCTGCGGATCCGAGAAAGATCTTGACAGCTCGGTAAATGCATACGGTTCGGCTGCTCCCAACGGCAACATCACCGGCGTTGAGGTCGGCGCTCTTATTAAATCCGTTGTAGACGGAACTACGGGCACTCGCTACAATATGTGTATCGCAAACGACTCAAACAGAGGCGAGCCGAAAATCTACATCGATAAGAGAAACGAAAACCTCAGAACCCTTAACTTCAGAATGACAATGCAGGCTGCAGAGGGTGCAAACTTCACAAGAGCTTTTGTTGCAGGCGTGTATTTCTTCGATTACAAGTACACCTGGGGTGAAAGAGATGATCCCGCAACAGGTAACGCTTCATCGAGCGTCATCACCGCTTCCAACCTCTATGCAGGTCCCAGCGGTTCGCTCTATGCAACATCCCGCGGCGATTGGACAATGGCTGAAATCAGCGGTACCGGTCCTGATTTGACAACAACCACCGAAAGCTACAATTACTCGGTTGTTACAGACCTTACCTCAAACGACACCGGCAACAAGAACACGGCTGCCGGCGGCATGAACCTTGATTTCTATGTCTACAACACCACCGACCTTTACAATGTTTACAAAGGCGTTATGGCGGGTTCGGGTTCATACACAACCTCATACATGAATTATATTTCCGGCGGATCGAATACCTCCGTTACCTTCAATAAAGGTAAGAATCCGCAGTCTACAATGTATTCAAGCGGTTGGTCAAACTTCGAGACTGCCTATAAGAATGCAGGTAACATCCTTGTAAAGCCCGACACCAACCAGACTGAAATCAATAACGCAACGATAGCTCTTATCAATGCTTATAACGGACTGTCCGGTTACAATGCTACTGTTTCCTATTCGGTTAAGCATTACATAACGGGAACTACAACCGAAATCATTCCCTCTCAGGATTATGCATATGCAGCGGGAACAACGGTTGTTGCCCGTGCGGCAACAATTGAAGGCTATTCCGTTTCAGGCGATTCAACCAAGACAAGAACCCTCAGCGGTTTGCAGGCGTCTGAATCAGAAGCTTTCTACTACAATCCGAAGAACTACATCTTAACCGTTTATTCAAACGGCAGCGCAGGCGTAAAGCCTATTACTACTGCGTTTGATACCTTGATTGATCTCAGCACTTTGGAGTACGGCACCAAGGCGTATCATACATTTGCAGGCTGGTATT
>CAYXVM010000094.1:0-7624 GCA_964468465.1 uncultured Clostridium sp. | reverse complement strand
GAACTGAGCAACCTGGCCGATGTTGGAAGCCTTTGAAGCCTGACCGCCGGTGTTTGAGTAAACTTCGGTATCGAATACCATGATGTTAACATCCTCGCCGGAAGCAAGAACATGGTCAACGCCGCCGAAGCCGATATCATAAGCCCAGCCGTCGCCGCCGAAGATCCAGACGGACTTCTTGGCAAGATACTCTTTGTTTGCAAGAATCTCTCTGCAGGTGTCGCAGTCAACGCCTTCAAGAGCTGCAACGAGAGCTTCTGTTGCGGCGGTGTTTGCTGCGCCGTCGTTTACTGTGTCAAGATATGCGTTTGCGGCAGCCTTAACTTCTTCTGAAGCGCACTCTGCTGCTGCAACTTCCTTAACCTTTGCGATAAGGCTGTTGCGGATTGCATTCTGACCGAGGTACATGCCGAAGCCGTGCTCAGCGTTATCCTCAAACAGGGAGTTTGCCCAAGCGGGGCCGTGACCCTTCTTGTTAACGGTGTAGGGTGAGGTTGCTGCGGGGCCGCCCCAGATTGATGAACAGCCTGTAGCGTTTGAAATATACATTCTGTCGCCGAAGAGCTGAGTGATAAGACGGGCATATGAGGTCTCGGCGCAGCCTGCGCATGAGCCTGAGAACTCAAGAAGCGGAGTCTTATACTGGCTGCCGATAACGGTGTTGTCGGCAAGGTCAGCCTTAACGGTAACGTTCTCAACCATGTAATCGAATACGGGCTGCATTGCATCCTGGCTCTCTCTGGGAACCATCTTGAGCGACTTGGTCGGGCAAACGCCTACGCAAACGCCGCAACCCATACAGTCGAGGGGAGAAACAGCCATTGTGTATTTATAAGAATCCTTGCCCTTGCCCTTCTTGTCAACGATGATTGCGTTGGCAGGAGCGGCGGCTGCTTCTTCAGCAGTAAGAGCATAGGGTCTGATTGTTGCGTGCGGGCAGACATAGGAGCACTTGTTGCACTGTGCGCAGGTTGCGCCGTTCCATGCGGGAACCATAACTGCAACGCCTCTCTTCTCGTAAGCGGAAGCGCCCTGCTCGAAAGTACCGTCAGCATGGTCAACAAATGCTGAAACGGGAAGTGAATCGCCGTTCATAAGTCCTACGGGCTTCATGATGCTGTCAACCATCTTGACAAGCTTTGCGGGACCCTTCTCGGTTGCGGGAGCGGCAGTATCCTGAGCGTTTGCCCAGTCAGCGGGAACATCAATCTTAACGAAAGCGGTTGCGCCTGCGTCGATTGCCTTTTCGTTCATCTCAACGATTTCTTTGCCCTTCTTCATGAACTTCTGGGCCTTCTCTTTCATGTAGCCGATAGCTTCATCGCCGGGAAGAACTTTTGAAAGAGCGAAGAATGCTGACTGAAGAACGGTGTTGGTTCTCTTGCCAAGACCGATTTCTGCAGCTATATCAATAGCGTTAACGGTGTAAAGCTGAATGTTGTTGTTGGCGATGTAGCGCTTTGCCTCTGCGGGCATCTTTGCGCTCAGCTCGTCAGCATCCCACTGGCAGTTAACAAGGAATACGCCGCCGGGCTTAACATCGTTAACCATCTTGTAGCCTTTTTCAACATATGAGGGGTTGTGGCAGGCAACGAAGTCTGCCTTGTTGATATAATAGGGGCTCTTGATGGGCTTGTCGCCGAAACGAAGGTGAGAAATGGTGATACCGCCGGTCTTCTTTGAGTCATACTGGAAATATGCCTGAACATATTTGTCGGTATGGTCGCCGATGATCTTGATTGAGTCCTTGTTTGCGCCAACGGTTCCGTCGCCGCCGAGACCCCAGAACTTGCACTCGATTGTGCCTTCTGCTGCGGTGTTGGGAGCTTCTTTCTCAGCAAGTGAAAGGTTGGTAACATCATCGTTGATGCCGATGGTGAACTGATGCTTGGGAGCATCCTTGGAAAGCTCCTCATAAACTGCGAATACGCTTGCGGGAGGAGTATCCTTTGAACCGAGGCCGTAACGGCCGCCGATTACGCTGATATCGGTTCTGCCTGTTGCCGAAAGAGCGGCAACAACATCAAGATAAAGGGGCTCGCCGAGTGAGCCGGGCTCCTTGGTTCTGTCAAGAACAGCAATCTTCTTGCATGTTGCGGGGATTGCTTCGGCAAGCTTTTCAGCCGAGAACGGTCTGTAAAGACGAACCTTAACAAGACCGACCTTCTCGCCCTTAGCGGTGAGATAGTCGATAACTTCCTCTGCAACGTCGCAGATTGAGCCCATGGCAACGATAACCTTTTCAGCATCGGGAGCGCCGTAGTAGTTGAAAAGCTTATAGTTTGTGCCGAGCTTTGCATTGACCTTATCCATGTATTCTTCAACAACAGCGGGAAGAGCGTCATAATACTTGTTGCAGGCTTCACGGTGCTGGAAGAAGATGTCGCCGTTTTCATGAGAACCGCGCATAACGGGTCTCTCGGGGTTGAGAGCTCTCTTGCGGAAAGCTTCAACTGCGTCCATGTCGCACATCTCTTTGAGATCCTCATAGTCCCAGGTCTCGATCTTCTGGATTTCGTGAGAAGTACGGAAACCGTCAAAGAAGTTGATGAAAGGAACTCTGCCCTTGATAGCTGCAAGGTGAGCAACTGCGCCGAGGTCCATAACTTCCTGCGGATTGGTTTCGGCAAGCATTGCGAAGCCCGTCTGACGGCAAGCGTAAACGTCTGAATGATCGCCGAAAATGTTAAGAGCGTGAGAAGCTACGCAGCGAGCCGATACATGGAAAACGCTGGGAAGAAGCTCGCCCGCAATTTTATACATATTGGGAATCATCAGAAGAAGTCCCTGAGAAGCTGTGTAGGTTGTGGTAAGAGCACCTGCTGCAAGAGAGCCGTGAACGGTTCCCGCTGCGCCTGCCTCTGACTGCATTTCTGCAACCTTAACGGTTGTTCCGAAAATATTCTTCTGACCCTGTGCCGACCACTGGTCAACATAGTCTGCCATGGGGCTTGAGGGGGTAATCGGGTAAATACCGGCTACTTCCGTGAACGCATAGGACACATATGCCGCAGCGTTGTTGCCGTCCATGGTCTTCTTTTTTCTTGCCATAGTCTTTTTCCTCCTAAACTATTTTACCTTGTGCAGTGATTTGAAAGTAAAAAACACCAACCATTATACTAACACTTTTATTTCAATTTGTAAACCTTTAATTATTCCAAAATCCGCAATTTTTTTGAAATTTATTTGTATAAACTTGTTAATTTCGTAATTTTAATTATAATGCCGGATTACCGATGATTTTGCCTGCCGCAGGGCAATCAATTCTTGACATTCACAATTTAAAATGATAATATTAGTTATAAATAACCATAAAAAATGAAAAGGGTGGTTCAATTGTCAGTTTCATCAATTCAGGCTTTTTTGCTAAAGCTTTTCAGCATCATTTTCTCCGCTTTGCTCTCGCTCGGCGCAGTTTCGGTTCAGACTCCCGCCGCCGACGCTCCCGTCAAGCCTCAGTCGGATGAGGTTGAAATGTCCTTTGTCGCTTGGGCAGACCCCCAGGTTTCAAATTATCTGTTTTCAAGATATGCAACCTTTGTTTCCGCTGCGGAAGACCTGAAAAATGAAAACAGCAGTTTTGACGCTGTTATCATGGCGGGCGATATAGCCGAAAACGGCTTTGCAGAAGAATACAAGCTGATTTATGACGGCATCAGCGGTCTTGACTGCAAATACATCATGGCATCGGGCAACCATGACCTGAGAATCAGAAATTATAATCAGAGCACCGCAAGATTTTTTGAGTTTGCAAACTCTCTCAACACCGACGATAATTACGATATTGATTCTCTGAGCTATTCAAAAGTGGTTAACGGAGTTAAATTCATCGTTCTCGGCTCGGACAGAACCGAATTTGAGGAGTCTTACATCAGCGACGCTCAGCTTGCATGGCTCAAAGCCGAGCTTGAAGCAGAAAAAGACAGCGGCAAGCCCGTTTTTGTCATAAATCATCAGAGCCTTAAAGATATGCACGGTCTGCCCGACACCTGGAACAGCCCGATTGACTCCGCAGGCAGCGTCGGCGAACAGAGCGACGAGCTGAAAGAAATCTTCAGCCCCTACGGCAATGTATTTTTCATCACGGGTCACCTTCACACGGGCATCGGCAAGTATACATATGAAAGAATAGGCGAGGCTCATTCAATTAATCTGCCCTCTCTCTGCATCAATAACAAAGACGGCGAATATAACGATGCGGGCATAGGCTTCTTCGTTGAGGTTTACGCCGATAAGGTCATTTTCAGAGCAAGAAATTTTGCAAAGGGCGAATGGCTCCCCGAATATGACATAAATATTCCTCTTGCATAATCCGCAGACTGATTTCCGAAAGACAAAAATCTATCGGAATGTTCCATAATTTATAAAATGAAAGGAAAAAGAAACAAATGAAAAAGAATCTTCTGAAAATCATCAGCATTATTCTCTGCATTTCTCTGCTCACGGGCGGTATGGCTCTCTGCGCTTCGGCTGAGGGTGAAGAAACCGCTTCGGGCACAGCTCCGTTCCGCATTTCCGTTACCGTTAACGGCGACACCGCAACCTCAAGAGGTCTCTGCTGGTATACGGCGGAAAACACCGCAAGCGTTGTTGAAATCAGTGAATCTGCATCAGGCTTTGCCGAGGAAACTTCGGCTCCCGATGTTGAATACAGCGAAGTTGCCGAGTGGGAAGGCAATTTCGTTCACAAGGCTGTAGTCAGCGGTCTCACTCCCGGCAAGAGATACTCTTACCGTGTCGGCGACGGAACAACCTTCAGCGATTACGGCACATTTGTTACCGATGACGGCGACAGCAGCTTTGAATTTATTGCTGTTGCCGATATTCAGGCAAGCAGCCTTGAAAATTTTGAAAAAGGCGCAAAAACCATTGATGCGGCTTTCCGCACCGTTCCCAATGCCGAATTCATGTTCAACCTCGGCGACTTCACAAACGACAGCACCAACGAGGAATGGAATTACTATGACACCGCAATGTCAAAGATAAATCTCAGCACAACTCTTGCTCCCATCACAGGCAACCATGACGGCCTCGGTGTCTGGCATTGGTTCGAAAATATCTTTAACCTTGACACAAGCGAAAGCGTTCAGACCCTCAACGGCGTTAATTATTCGTTCGATTACGGCAACGCTCATTTCGCAGTTCTCAACACCAACGACCTGCTTTCAATTTCAATCGCTCAGCTCAAATGGCTTGAAAACGATATGAATTCAACCGATAAGGATTGGAAAATCGTCTGCATGCACAAATCGCCCTACACCCTCGGCAAAGACGGCAAATGGCCCGACGCTCTCTATCTTCAGAAGTCTCTGACCAAGGTTCTCGACAAGTGCGATGTTGACCTCGTTCTGAGCGGTCATGACCATCAGTATCTCCGCACCAAGGCTCTCAAAGGCAACAAGGTCAACGAGGACGGCACGGTTTATGTTCTTGCAGGCACGGCGGGCACAAAGAGATATGAAGTCCGTTCATTCCTTGCAAATCATTTTCTTGACACCGATTTCATCGGCGCTCTGACCATTCAGAAGGATAATTACGGCAACTATTGGAACGGCGAGAATTGGGAGCAGACAAAGCAGACCAACATCGGCGGCTGCTTCAACGGCATTTCGATTGACGGCGGAAAGCTCACCTTTAAATCATATATTTTAGCCGACAAGCCCGACGAGCAGGGCAACGAAATAATCACCTGCCACGATGAGTTTGTTCTTGAAAAGGAAGTCGGTCAGAACAAAATCACCTACACGGGCGACAACACCACAAGCTCCGTTGAATATTCTCTCGGCGTTATTCCGAGCTTCATGGGTCTTGCAGGCTACGCTTTCGGCATCTGGCTCCCCAAATTTTTCGTTATGCTCCCCGACATGCTCAATGTTGTTATCAATGACGGAACATTTTAATTTCCGATATTAAAAAAGTTCAAGCGCCGTTTGCAATCTGCAAGCGGTGCTTGTTTTTCTTACTCAGCCTTTTTCTTTACCGGAATCCATATTTCGGAATAGTAGTTTTCATCGCCCGTTCCGCCGGGATACTTTGACGGGTCATCATACATTTCAATGCAGTAGCCCGCCGCAAACTCATAATCTCTCAGCGCAGGAAGCCATTCCGAAAAAATCTTCCCGTTGACATCCTGAAGTGCCTCGGGCATTGCTCCCTTGCAAGGGAAAACCGCCCATGTGAATGCGGGAATAACCTTGGTGACAAAGCCTTCGGGGATTTCAGCAATCGGATTATAGATATCCGCAATCAGATATTCAAATTCCGTGCCGCCCATGTTTTCGTCAATGTTTATGCCGAACGTGCCGCAAACATGCTTTCCGCCGCCGTTTGCAAAGTGATTTTTCCAAAATTCCGGAATTTTCTCTTTTGCTCCGTCATAGGAAAATTTTTCGGAGACGCCGAGAACCGTGAAGCTGTCTTTTTTGGTGATTTTGTAATCCATAATATATCCGCCCTCCAACGAAATTTTGATTTTCAGCGGTGCAAAGGATTTAAGCATACTTTTTTCCTTTCGCACCGTGGAAGGTGTGATGCCGTGAAATCGGGTGAACGCTTTGGCAAAGCTGTCCGGAGTGTCATATCCGTATTTTAAGGCAACATCGATAACTTTGCTCTCTCCTGCGGCGAGCTCATTGCCGGCTAAAGCAAGCCGCCGATTGCGGATATATTCTGAAACGGTTATTCCGCAGAGCAGACTGAAGCCCTTTTGAAAATAATAGGGAGAAATGAACACATGCCCCGCTATATCTTCAATCGTTATATCCTCGGTCAGATTTTTTTCGATGAAGTCAATTGCTTCGCTTATCGCTTCAGACCATTCCAAGCTCATCACCTCCTGCTGTGCTTATAGCATATCATTTTTCGGAACAATTTACCCGACATATTCAGCTCTCTTTTGTCTTGGTTTAATAATGATATTATTTATTCACTTTTTCGCAAGAATAGGCTATGCCTATAACCTATTATAATTGCTCCGCAAAAGTTGATTGTTTTATTTGCCTCCCTCACGAGGGTGCCAAATCAGATAAATACTGTATTTCCGTAAAAACAACAGAAATTATCGGCAACACGGTAGGGGCGAACTGTGTTCGCCCGATATAAATTGATTATTTAGTGAAGATGTAAAATGAAAGAGTTTTGAGATACAAGGTATGGCGGGGCTTGCTCCTGCTGTTTTTTATAAAAATCGTTAAATAAAAAGGAATCAATCCTCAGCCCTTCGGGCAGCTCCTTTTCTAAGGAGCCCAAGGCGATAGTTTCATTATAATAATAAACTTATCTGCAAAACCGTGGCTGACTGCATGGGCTCCTTTGGCAAAGGAGCTGGCGCATAGCGCCTGAGGATTGGTAATCAAATCAGCACATTAGCTTTTGGTTATGTGTGGTGGCGTGGGCTTGCTCCCGCCGTTTGCTTGTCATGCCGAATCCGTTGAAAAATAACATTTTTCGGTAGGGAACGCTGTCCTCAGCGTTCCGGGAAAACAAAAAAAACGGTTCGGTTTTTATGCGGGACGGGTAACCCGTCCCCTACGGTCGCCGCTTGAAAACGCCCGATAACAGCACAATTCCCTCGTAGGGAACGCCGTCCTCGGCGTTCCGAAAAATATGCACGGCTCACGGAAAA
>CAYXVM010000093.1:0-7783 GCA_964468465.1 uncultured Clostridium sp. | reverse complement strand
TTGCCGCTTTCTTCAATTTCAATTTTGTCCCTACCCTCCGTAGGCTCTGCCACGGCTTCGGCGGCGACTGCGGGTATGTCGTTCAAAGCCTCCTGCGGCTCATATGCCGCAAATGCGGGCGCTCCGATGAGAGCCACCGTCGCAAGGCTGAGAATAACCGATGTTGTTTTTTGCATGAATCTGTTCATCTTTTGTCTCCCTCTTTTTCGTGATTTCGGTGTTTGCAAATGGCGTTTTTCTCTTTGCATCAGCTCGCTTCCGTCAGGTGATGTCTGCATTATAGCGGACGGAAAACGCCCCGTCAATGGGTTTAAACGCTCTTTAATCCGATGTTAGAGAAGCCTTAGATTTGTTAGAAATTCCTTAATAAATTTACAAATTCCATAATAAAGATAAAGCAAAAACGGGGCTGTCTCATTTACCGAGACAGCCCCGAAAGCTATGTGTTATTAATATGTTTATGCTTTGTATTCCTTAACAAAATATTCTATCAGCGAAGCGGCGTTTGCGGCGGCAAGCGGCAGAAATTCGGCATAATCCATGTGCGAAGAGCCGTCTGCACAGTCCGAAACGGCACGCACAACCCCGAACGGCACTCCGTTTGTGAAGCAGACCTGAGCGATGCTTGCGCCCTCCATTTCGCAGACGATTGCATTGAAATTTTCGGTTATGAAATTCTTCTTTTCGGCGCTTGCGATGAACTGATCGCCCGAAGCGATAACGCCCCTGACCGCCTTGACCGAGCCGAGAGACGAAACGCCCTTTTCGAGAGTTTCAACGATTTTTTTGTCGCAGGGCATATTTATAACATTGATTCCCGAAATAAAACCGACGGGGTCGCCGAGGGGCGAGGTGTCCATATCGTGCTGAACAAGGCTTTCGGCAACGGCAATATCGCCGATTGAAAGCTTTGTGCTGAGGCTTCCGCCGACTCCCGTGTTGATGATGCACTCGGGCGAATATTTCAGTATCATTGTCTGGGCGCACATTGCGGCGGCAACCTTGCCGATTCCGCATGCGGCGGCTATGATTTCTCTGCCGTAGAGAGTGCCCCTGACATATTCAACGCCGCTGACGGTCTCAGTGGTTTTGTTCTCCATAAGACCTTTTATTTTTTCAATTTCAATGTGCATTGCGCCGATAATTCCTATCATAGAAAAACCTCCGTGTGATTTCTCGGAACATTTTATCACAGTTTTCCGAAAATATCAACACGGAGGATTATTATGAATTCAATTAACGGATTTTCGGATTTTCTGTCAATAAGGGAGTTCCGAACCGTCGGTAAAAATTGCAATAACGGGTGAGGCAATAATCATGCCTGCTCCTGCAAGGGTTCCCAAAATGCCTATGGGAATGCCTGCAATCGTAGCGGCGGCACCGATGGGAGGAATTACCCACATCAGAGGATAAACCGGAATAAGAATAATGAAGATTGCGCCGTATCCCAAGACGGTTAAGCCGTGCTGAAAAACTCTGTTGAGATTATCGGAATATTTTTCAAGAGCGGTCTTTTGCGTTTCTTCGTCTTCGGCAACAATGATTTCAACCTCGCCGTTTTCAATGGCATCAATGAGTTCTTCGCCGTCAACGCCCTGTTCTTCAAGAGCCTCTTTGACCTCGTCGGAGCTTAAAATTCCGATTATGTCATCCTCTGATACATCGACAAGCTCCGAGCCGCCTCTTTCGGTTTCGTCCGGTGTTTCTTCCGGAACGGCGGTTTCGGTTTCGGATTTTTCTTCCGTGGGTTCTTCTTCCGCAGTCGCCGAAGCCGTTTCGACGGTCTGAGCCTGAGCGGTCTCCTCTTTGCCGCTTTCTTCAATTTCAATTTTGTCCCTACCCTCCGTAGGCTCTGCCACGGCTTCGGCGGCGACTGCGGGTATGTCGTTCAAAGCCTCCTGCGGCTCATATTCCGCAAATGCGGGTGCTCCTATGAGAGCCACCGTTGCAAGGCTGAGAATAACCGATGTTGTTTTTTGAATGAATCTGTTCATCTTTTGTCTCCCTCTTTTTGCGATATTGAGTTTTGCGAATGGCGTTTTTCTCTTTGCATCAGCTCGCTTCCGTCAGGTGATGTCTGCATTATAGCGGACGGAAAACGCCCCGTCAATGGGTTTAAACGCTCTTTAATCCGATGTTAGAGAAGCCTTAGATTTGTTAGAAATTCCTTAATAAAATTACATAATCCGCAATAAATCGGGAGCAACATTTTTTTGAGATTCATCGGTCAAAAACTCTTGCCAATTCTACATATATATGGTATTATTAACGATATAATATCAATAATGGGGGAGTTGGCGTGGAATATATTATCGTTGCCATGCTTGCGGCTGTTATCGTTCTGATGATTATTCTGCTTGCAAGGCAGGGCAAAGGCAACAGCTCCGAGGTTGAGAGTAAAATTGACGGAGTCGGTGAAAAGACCGCCGAGCTTTCACGCTCTCTCGGTTCTGAATTTGAACGCAGTCGCCGTGAAATGCAGGCGAGTCAGCAGTATATGAGAGCGGAAACCGCCGAAAAGCTCTCCGAAATGAGCGGAAAAATAGAAAAGCTCAGGCTTGATAACGCCGAGCAGGCGGGCAAAAACGAAAAGGTGCTTATCGAATCGCTGAACGCCATAAGGCTCAACAATATTGAACAGAACGAAAAGCAGAGCAGAGCCGTGACCGAAGCGGTTGAAAGAATGCGTGAAAGCAACGAGAAAAAGCTTGAGCAGATGCGTCTGACCGTTGACGAAAAGCTGACTTCAACTCTTTCTCAGAGGCTCGACAGCTCGTTCAAGACAGTTTCCGACAGGCTCGAAAATGTCTATAAATCCCTCGGCGAGATGAAAGAGCTTTCAAACGGCGTGACTGCCAATGTCACAACGCTCAACCGTGTTTTAACCAATGTCAAGGCGAGGGGAACATGGGCTGAGGTTCAGCTCGGAGCAATCCTTGACCAGACCATTCCCGGAATGTACGAAACCAATTTCGTCTGCGTTCCCGACTCAAAGGACAAGGTTGAATTTGCGGTTCGCATTCCCTCAAGCGAGCAGGACGGCAGAGTCACATATCTGCCGATAGATTCAAAATTCCCGATGGAGGATTATGTCCGTCTTTGCGAAGCCGCCGATTCTGCGGATGCAGAGGCTCTTGCCGCCGCCCGAAAGGCACTTGAAGCGAGGGTTCTCGGCGAAGCGAAGATGATAACGAAATATATCAATGTTCCGCTGACAACTCCGTTTGCGATAATGTACCTTGCGACCGAGGGACTTTATGCCGAAATAGCCTCGTCACGCTCGGGCATATCGGAGAAAATCAGAAGCGAATACAACATAATGATTGCAGGGCCGACAACGGTGACCGCCCTGCTAAATTCCCTTTCGCTCGGCTTCAGAGCCGTTGCGATAAACGAAAAAGCGAACGAGGTTCGCACCCTGCTTGCGGCGGCGAAGGTTCAGTATGACAAATTCGGCGTTGTGCTTGAAAAGGCAAGGCAGAAGATAGACGAAGCGGGCAAATCCCTTGACGAAGCGGGCAAGCGCAACGATATAATCCGCAAAAAGCTTCGCAATATTGAGGAAATTGAC
The DNA here is from genome assembly GCA_964468465.1 of uncultured Clostridium sp. Lineage (GTDB taxonomy): Bacteria > Bacillota > Clostridia > Oscillospirales > Acutalibacteraceae > CAG-177. The sequence goes on along the minus strand of CAYXVM010000093.1, from coordinate 4,212 downwards.
GGCGGCAACGCCGATACCATTTTAGGCATTGAAGAAAACATACAGGAGGAATTACAATGAAAGACCCCAAAGAAATCCTTTCGCAGATGACGCTTGAAGAAAAGGCCGCAATGTGCGACGGCGCAGATTTCTGGCACTTAAAAGGAATGGAGAAATACGGCATTCCGTCAATCACGGTCTGCGACGGCCCTCATGGACTGAGAAAAAAGGATTATTCCAAGAAAGGCAGCAGCCTTTCATGCAGCGTTCCCGCAATCAGCTTCCCGACGGCGGCAACAACCGCTTGCTCATGGGATCCCGAGCTGATTTATGAAATGGGAACGGCTCTTGGCAAAAAATGCCTTAAAGAAGAAGTCGGCGTGCTCCTCGGCCCCGGCGTCAACATGAAGCGTTCTCCGCTCTGCGGCAGAAACTTTGAGTATTTTTCGGAAGATCCCGTGCTTGCAGGCGAGCTTGCGGCGGGTCTTATCAACGGCGTTCAGTCAATGGGTGTCGGCACTTCGCTCAAGCATTTTGCCGCCAACAGCCAGGAGACCCGCAGAATGACCTGCGATTCGGTTGTTGACGAAAGAGCGCTCCGTGAGATTTATCTGACAGCGTTTGAGATTGCCGTTAAAAAGGCTAAGCCCTGGACGGTAATGAATTCTTATAACAAAATAAACGGCGCTCACGGCTCGGAGAATAAGCATACTCAGATTGAGATTCTCCGTGACGAATGGGGCTTTGACGGCGTTGTAGTCAGCGACTGGGGCGCAGTCAATAACAGAGTTCTCGGCTTCAAAAACGGCAACGACCTTGAAATGCCCTCGTCAACAGGCTCGGGAACACGCAAAATCGTTGAAGCGGTCAAAAACGGCGAGCTTGACGAGGCGGTTGTCAACGAAAGAGCATTGAATGTTCTGAACCTTATCAAAAAGGCGGCGGACGGCGCAAAGAAGGATTATCAGTATAACGACCTTGACGATCAGCCGCTTGCAAGAAAAATTGCGGCGCAGTCAATGGTTCTTTTGAAGAATAACGGCATCCTTCCCCTCAAAAAGAGCGGAAAGATTGCGGTTATCGGCGAGCTTGCGAGAACCCCGAGATATCAGGGTGCAGGCAGCTCCCACATTGTTCCCACCAAGCTTGACAATGCCCTTGAAGAACTCAAAAAAGAGGGCTACGATGTTGAATTTGCTCAGGGCTACGAGCTTTCGGAGAAAAAGGCAAAGAAAAACGCCGCTCACATCGCAGAGGCCGCCGCTCTTGCGGCAAAATGCGAGGCTGCGCTTGTTTTCATCGGTCTGACCGACGAATACGAGGCGGAGGGCTATGACAGACAGAGAATGGATCTCCCCGCCGCTCATAACGAGCTTGTCAGCGCAATTCTTAAAGCAAATAAAAATGTAATCATCGTTCTTGCGGGCGGTTCACCCGTTGAAATGCCGTGGAATGACGGGGTCAGCGCAATTCTCCATTCATACCTCGGCGGTCAGGCAGGCGGCGGAGCGGTTGCAGACCTTATTTCGGGCAAGGTCAACCCGAGCGGCAAGCTTGCGGAGACTTATCCGATGTCTTATGACGACACTCCCGCAAGGAATAATTTCCCCGGCAACCCTGCTTCGGTTGAATACAGAGAGAGCGTTTATATCGGCTACAGATATTACGAAAAAGCAAATAAAGCGGTTCGCTATCCGTTCGGCTTCGGTCTTTCATACACAACCTTTGAGTATTCAGACCTGAAGCTTGATAAAACCGAAATGGACGAAAACGACACTCTTACCGTTTCGTTCAAGGTTAAGAACACGGGAGCGGTTGCAGGCGCAGAAGCGGCTCAGCTCTATGTTGCCGACAAAAAAAGCACGATTTTCAGACCCGTCAAGGAGCTGAAAGGCTTCAAAAAGGTCTGGCTTGAGCCGGGCGAAACAAAGGAAGTTTCAATTGAGCTTTCAAAGAGAGCCTTCGCTTTCTATAATGTAAATATCAACGATTGGTGCGTTGAGAGCGGCGACTTTGAAATCCTCGTCGGCGCATCAAGCGCAGATATCAGGCTTTCGGCTTCGGTCAATGTCAAGGCTCAGCCTGCCGACATTCCCGATTATTCAAAGACAGCCCCCGCTTATTATACGGGCGATGTTCAGAGCGTTCCCGATGACCAGTATGTTGCGCTTCTCGGCAGAGAACTCCCGCCGAAAGTCAAGAGCAAGGATCTGCCAATTGATCTCAGCGATAACTTTGAAAACGCAAGCCACACGAAGAACGGCAAAAAGATTTACAATCTGCTTGTTAAGGTCGTTCCCGCAGGCATGGCAAGAGCAATTGCGGTTGAAACGCCTTTCCGTGATTTCATCAGCATGAGCGGCGGTGTATTCAGCGAAACCATCGCCGAGGGACTTCTTAAAATTCTTAACGGAGAAAAAGGCGGAGTAAGACAGATTCTTAAATGCATTCCCAAAGCGATTAAGGGCGTCGGACCTCTCCTTAAAACGATCTGACGGAGGAAAGAAAATGAAAACGAAAAAATTCTCATTGAAGCTGATAAGCGCCGTGCTTGCCGCAGCTTTGCTTATTGCGTGCATACCGATGTCGGTCAGCGCCGACACGAGCGCAATTCATCTCGGCTTGATTTCGGATATCCATTATTATCCGCAGGTGCTTAAAGGCGATAAGGGAGACGGGTGGCAGGAGTTTGTGCAGAACAAACACAAGGAGTATGACGACACGGATTCTTTGCTTGACAATGCGCTTGACGGCATTCTAAGAAGTGCGGTTCAGGGCGGAGAAAACTATGTTCTTATTCCGGGCGACCTGACAAAAGACGGCGAACTTGAGGGTCACAAGGCTCTTGCGGCAAGGCTTGAAGCTTTTGAAAAAGAAACGGGCATTCAGGTTCTTGTTGCTCCCGGCAACCACGATATCCGCAACAGCAACGCCTGTTCGTTTGAGAGCGGAGAAAAAACCTCGGCAGAAAAGACCTCTCCCGAGCAGTTCAGGCAGATTTATGCAAATCTCGGTTATGACCTTGCGGACAGCTTCTTTGTTCCCGCAGAGGGCAACAAGGGCGGAATGCTATCCTATGCGGCAACGCTCGGCGGCTACAGACTCATTGCCGTTGACACCTGCATGTACAGCGTGGATAACGGCGCTAAGAGCGACGAGCATATGACCGACGGCAGAGTCGGCGACGATTTGCTCAAATGGGTTCTTGACGAGTGCAAAAAGGCAAAGGATAACGGACTTACGGTTATCGGACTTCAGCACCATAACCTTATTCCTCACACGGATATTGAAGAAGCAACTCTCTGGGCTTTTGTCGTTCAGGATTGGCTCAGAATTGCCGACGCTTATGCCGACGCAGGTATGCGCTATGTTTTTACGGGTCATCTTCATGCAACCGATGTTAACTCCCATGTTTCGGATAACGGCGAGACAATAAGCGATGTTCTTACCCCGACGCTTTCGGGCTTCCCCAACTATTACCGCACCGTTGACATCGTTTCAGACGGCGATAATGTTAAAATTGACGCAGAATGCCACGATATCGACGAATATCAGCCCGTTGTCAGCGACAGCGGCGTTGAATACGCAAAGCCGTTCAAGTATACATATTCCTATGAGAGAACCTTCGGTGAGGGTGGCGTTGACGACCTTATCAAGGGCATGATTGACCCGATGATAAGCGATATCTTCGGCGATATCCGTCAGGCAGGCGGTCTGCTCGGCTATCTCGGAGAAAAGGGCATTGATGTTGAAAAAATCATTGTTGACGCTCTCGGCACGAACGGTCTTGAGCTCGGACCCGTTGAAATTCTGACCGTCAGTCAGAACCTTATGGGATTTATCGGCGACCTTGCGGGTCAGATTGACGATGTTTATGTCAATCACCCCGAAGAAACCGTTGCAAAGCTTGAAACTCTGATCGGCAAGATATTAAATTATAAGCTCAGCGACCTGCCCGCAACCATGGTCAGCGAAAAGCTCGGCTACGAAGTTAATGCGGAGGGTTGCACCTTCGGCGAATTTGCCGAAACAGTCATGCTGACATATTATGACGGCAACGAGGACAGCTCAAAATATCCTTACATTGCCGATATTCTCGAACGCTTTGACAGCGGCGAGCTTGCCGTTGAGGTGTTCAATCTTCTCAGAGAGGTTCTCATTACCGACCTTATCGAAAATGAGATACTTTCAAATATCGATTTCAGCCCCGGCTCGTTGTTCCCGCCCAAAACT
>CAYXVM010000092.1:0-7899 GCA_964468465.1 uncultured Clostridium sp. | reverse complement strand
TGTTGTATTTATAACGGCCGACCCTGGAAATGTCATATCTGTGAGGGTCGAAGAAAAGATTGTCAATCTGCTGCTGAGCGGATTCAAGAGTGACGGGCTCTCCGGGACGGAGCTTCTTGAAGACCTCCATAAGAGCTTCTTCGGTGTTGCGGGTCTCGTCCTTTTCCATCGTCATCTCAAGCTTGTGATCATCGCCGAAGAAGCGGCGGATATCATCGTTTGAGCTCAGACCGAGAGCACGGATAAACGTAGTGATATAGATTTTTCTGTTTTTGTCGATGCGGACATAGAATATGTCGTTTGCATCGGTTTCGTATTCGAGCCATGCGCCTCTGTTGGGGTTGATGGTGCTGGTGTAAAGCTCGATACCGGTCTTATCATGGGTCATTCCGTAATAAACGCCGGGTGAACGGACGAGCTGAGAAACAATAACTCTCTCTGCACCGTTGATGACAAAGGTTCCGCTCTCTGTCATAATCGGAAAATCGCCCATGAATACTTCGGATTCCTTGATGATGCCCGTCTCCTTATTCTGCAGACGGACTCTGACCCTCATAGGTGCGGCGTAGGTTGTGTCACGCTCCTTGCACTCACGAACGGTATACTTGGGCTTGTCGTCCATTCGATAATCGATAAAGCTCAGCACCCAATTGCCCGTGTAATCCGTGATGTCCGCAGTATCACGGAAAACCTCCTTGAGCCCGGTTTCGATGAACCATTGGTATGAAGCCTTCTGAACCTCAATGAGGTTGGGCATTTCCATAACCTCTTTGATTTTTCCGAAGCTCATGCGGGTGCAGCTTCCTCGTTTAACGGGATTCATTTTCAGCATTAGGCTAAATCACTCCGTTTCTTTTAATCTTCCATTTCCATTTCGGAAAGCCGAATTTTATTGCAGGAATTTCTCTTATAGTTTATAAAAATACAGACAGAATTTTATAAATTATAAGTGAATATATTCCATTATAATATGCAGGATAGCATTATAATCTCAAAAAGTCAAATTGTCAATCCCTTTTTATAAACTTTTTTGTCTGAAACGAACAATTTGTGCACTCATACGAAATTTTAAAGATTTTTAGAAATTTTTTTGTTAAATATTTTTTAATTTTTGTTAATTCTGCCGAAAAGATTCTTGCTATTCTCTCCTTTTGATTAAATTTGAAAATTCCCCGTATTGATAAAATAAAAAAACGCCATCCGAATAAAAATTACAGACCGATTCCTTTCGGAAAACAGTCTGTAATCGGTTCTTGTTAAGTTTTTTAAATCTTTTATTCTTATAGAATTATCGGTCTGAAGCTTTTTTCATCTCCGCACGGCCTGACGCTCGGCAGACAAAGCGAATAGATATCGCCCGCTCTGCATTCCGCCGAAAACACCGTCTGAGCATTGCCGCCGAGCAAGCGGATATCCGCCGCCTTAGTTATAATCGGCAGACCGGCAGTTTCCCGAGCCGCCCTGATAAGCTCGGCTCCCCTTTCGGTAAAGCCCATAACTCTGATATAGGGAACGGGAATTGCAAGCTCCTTTGCAGTTATTCCGAGAAATAAATTCAAAACAATCCTGCGGATTCTTGCATGAGAATATCTTTTCGTTTTTGCAAGCGAATAAAGCTCTTCAAGGCTTGTTGCCTGAGCCGCCGCAGAAGCAATCCGGTTTTCAATGCCTTCGCTGACATCGGGAGCCTGCGAAATCTCCCCCGCATCTGCGGTTCTCAATCGGTATAAAATCGCTCTTTCTATTTTCAATATATCCGCAGTCTCAGCCCCGGAATAAAGCTCCGCCGCATTCTTCGGAACATATTTTTCCCATTCTGCTCCGCTTCCGAAATTTTCTCTTATCATTGAAGCCGAAGCGGAATAACCGCAGGCTTCGGATGAATCATGCCCCGCTCCCTCTCTCGCAAAGGTCACGGCTTTCATTCCGCCGCCGATTCTGCGGATTGCCGATACATATTCAACGCCGAGAATATTATTCGGTGTGCGGATTATATCCGCACTCTCCGGGCTGATTCGCCTGAGGGCGTTTTCTCTTGCCGAAGCAAAAGAAATGCCCTTGCTCAGTTCTTCCGTAATCAGCGGTTTTATTTCTTCTCCCGAAAGCGCAATTGCCGCCTCTGTTATCTGCTCGGCGCTTCCGCATTCGGAGCCGAAAACAAGCGAATCAACGCATCCGAGAGCTTCAAGAACCGAAACGCCCGCCTGAGCAAAGCTCTGAGCGCCGGAAAGAGCATAAATAACGGGGAGCTGCAAAACGAGGTCAACTCCGTTCATCAGCGCCGCCCTTGTTCTTATCGGATGGCTGAACAGGGCAGGCTCTCCCCTCTGAACAAAATTCCCACTCATGACCGCAGCAATGCAGTCCGCTCCCGCCTCCCTCGCTTTTTGAATGAGATAGGCATGGCCGTTATGAAAAGGGTTGTATTCGGCAATAATTCCCGCAGTATTCATGTGCGCTTCTCTCCGTATATAAATTGTTTTTAATAAAATACTTGAAAAAGTTATTCGATAAGTATATAATATAACAGTTACAGGCTTAAATCAAGCTAAATATTCTCTTAATAGGAGTGTTGAAATTGAAAGTTCTTGTTATTAACTGCGGAAGTTCTTCTCTCAAATATCAGCTTTTTGATATGGACACCGAGGAAATGATTGCAAAAGGAAACTGCGAAAGAATCGGCGTTGACGGCAAAATCGGCGGCTCAACCGCTGACGGCAGAAAATTCAGCTATGAGGTTGAATTCAAAAATCACACCGAGGCTTTCCTTGAGGTTAAAAAGGTTCTCACCGAGGGCGACGCAAAGGTTATTGACAGCCTTGACGAAATCGCCGCTGTCGGTCACAGAATAGTTCAGGGCGGCGCACTTTTCAACAAGAGCGTGCTCGTTGACGAAAAAGTTATCGAGGGCATCGAGAGTCTCTGCGACCTTGCTCCCCTTCACAACCCCGCTCACATTCAGGGCATCAGAGCCTGCATTGATGTTTTCGGCAAGGATCTTCCCCAGGTTGCCGTTTTCGACAATGCGTTCCATTCAACAATGCCCCCCGAGGCTTATATTTTCCCCGTTCCCTATGAATATTATGAAAAATATAAGGTTCGCCGTTACGGCTTCCACGGAACATCTCACCGCTTTGTCAGCGCACGCTGTGCAGAGGTTATGGGCAAGGACATCAAGGATCTTAAAATCATCACCTGCCATCTCGGCAACGGTTCTTCAATAACCGCAGTCAAGGGCGGCGAATGCGTTGACACCAGCATGGGCCTTACCCCGCTTGACGGCTTTATCATGGGCACACGCTGCGGCGCGGTTGACCCCTCTGTTATCACGTTCCTTCAGGAGAAAGAGGGCTGGACTCCCGCTCAGACAAGCGAAATTCTCAACAAGAAATCAGGCGTTCTCGGCATTTCGGGCATCAGCAGTGACGACAGAGACGTTCTTGCCGCCGAAGAAGCAGGCAACGAGAGAGCACACCTTGCAAGAAACATTCTGAAATATCAGGTTCGCAAGGTTATCGGCAGCTATGTTGCGGCAATGGATGGCGTTGACGCCATCGTATTCACGGGCGGCATCGGTGAAAACACAGCCGATCTGCGTGCAGATGTCTGCAAGAATCTTACATATCTCGGCGTTGAAATCGACGAAGCTATGAATGAGGTTCTCCGCAAGGGCAAGGAAGGCGAGCTTTCTCTTCCGACCTCAAAGGTCAGAGTTTTCGTTCTTCCCACCAACGAGGAGCTTGTTATTGCAAGAGACACCAAGGCTATCGTTGAGGCAATGTAAAAGCAATCCGGGAGCATGCAAAATCATGCTCCCGTAATATTTTCGCAATCACAAATAAAAAGAAGGTTTATTTTTGAAAAAAATTATTTCAATTCTGATGTCTGTCGTTCTGCTCCTTTCCGCTCTGAGCGTCGGAGCTTTTGCAAATTGTTGTTCATGCGAAAAAACACAGCTTAAATTCAACGCCGACGGCAGCTTTAAGGTTCTCTTTGTAGCCGATATTCAGGATACGCCTTATATGGCTCCCGCAATTGCCGATTATCTTGAAGCAATCTGCAAAAGCGAAAAGCCCGACCTTATCGTGCTCGGCGGCGACAATATCGCATCCTCTTGCGGCAAGGCGGCAACTCAGGAAATTGCCGAATATCAGGTTCGCAAGGGAATCAACAACTTCATGTCTGTTTTTGAAAAACTCAATATCCCCGTTGCCGCCGTTTTCGGCAACCATGACGGCGAAAGAAGAGTTGACAAGGGAACTCAGATGAAATATTACAGCCGCTACAGCGTCTTCCTCGGATTTGACGAGGGTGAAGAAATCTACGGCTGCGGCAACTACAATCTGCCCGTGCTTTCATCGGACGGCAGCAAGGTTGCCTATAATTTCTGGTTCTTTGATTCAAACATGTATGACAAAGAAATCGGCGGTTTTGACTATGTCCGTGACGATCAGGTTGAAAATTATGTCAAGCTGTCAAACGAGCTTAAAGCCGCAAACGGCGGTCAGCCCGTTCCGTCGATGGCATTTCAGCATATCGCCGTCTCGGAAATCCATGAAGCGGTTGAAAACGGAGAATGGCTTTTCGGCGAATATAACGAAACACCCGACTGCGGAGCAATTAAAAGCTCTCAGTTTGAAAAGATGGTTGAGCAGGGCGATGTCAAAGCCATGTTCTTCGGTCACAATCATGCAAACACCTTCGGCGTCGGATACAAGGGCATCGACCTTGTTGAAACACCCGCCGCAGGCTTTAACCTTTCGGATGATAACAGAGGCGTCAGAGTTATAACGATAAATGAAAACGACACCTCAACCTATAAAACGCATCTTATTAACTACAAAGAGACATTTTGCGTTGACGAAATTTCAACCGCACGCTATTTCATGAATGCAAGCGAAATCGGCGAGGAAGCTCAGTTCGGTTATGCTTTTAAATATCTCATGCTGACCGCAAAGAGCTTCGGCAATATCTTTAAAGCAATTTACGAAATATTCTGCATAATTTCTTAATATAATTTGTTACCGTTTGAAAAGCGAGGGATATTTACGGAATACACCGCTCCGATTTACAAATCCGCCGCCCGTGCAAGGAATTTCCCCGTTGCAGAAATCTCCTGCTACCCGTGGGAAGCCGAGGGCGGAACCCACCCCGAAAGCTTCGCCGCAATGTTTGCCGTTGAGGGCGAGGGGCTTCACGCCCTGCTCTGGTCTTTTGAGGAAAACATCCGCTGCGAATGCAAAGAGCGGGACGATCCCGTTTATACGGACAGCTGTCTTGAACTGTTTCTCATGCCCGTTGAGGGCGACAGCCGCTATATAAATGTTGAGGTCAACAAAGACGGCGTTTACCTCTCACAGCTCGGCACTTACCGAAGCGACAGAGTGTTTATTAAAGAGCTGACCGACCTTGAGCCGACGGTTCTCCCCATGGAGCTTGAAGAAGACGGCAGAAAAGCCTGGGGATGCGAAATAATTCTTTCCGAAAGTTTTATTTCGGAGCTTTTTCAAACGGATTTCCACGTTTGCGAAACAACGGTCAAAGGTAATTTTTACAAATGCGCCGAGCTGTCGGCAAATCCGCATTTCGGGTCATTTTTCCCTGTCGGAACTCCCGAACCGGATTTTCACAGACCCGAATTTTTCGGCAATATAATTATCAGAAAGGCGTGACCCTGTGTTAGATAACAGAATTGACACAATTTCCGAACTGCTCGGAAACTTCAAGTTCAGCGGAGAGCTGAAAAATGTTACTCAGCTCCACGACGGCCATATTAATAATACATATATATTTGAATTCTGCGAAGAGAGCGGCCACGAAAACAAATATCTTGTTCAGGAGCTTAACACTTATGTCTTTAAGAATCCCGACCTGCTCATGCAGAATGTTGTCGGCGTAACGAAGCATATGCAGAACAAGGTTATTCAGAACGGCGGAGATATTGAAAGAGAATGTCTGACCGTTTTCTTCACCAATGACGATAAGCCTTATTATACAGACAGCGAGGGGCGTTGCTGGCGGTGCTATAACTATGTCTATAACGCTCACTCCTGCCAGAAGATTGAAAACAGCGAAGTGTTTTTCAATGCGGCAAAGGCTTTCGGCAAATTCCAGGGCATGCTTGCGGACTATCCCATTGACAGCCTCTGTGAAACGATACCGAATTTTCATAACACGGTTTCAAGATTTGCAGATTTCAAGGCGGCTGTTGAAAGCAATCTTTCCGGCAGAGCCGATGAAGCCCGGAGCGAAATTGATTTTGTTCTTGCCCGTGAAAAGGACTGTCGGGTTCTTGTTGACATGCTCAGCGAGGGCAAGCTCCCCCTGCGTGTAACTCATAACGACACAAAGCTTAACAATGTTATGTTCGATAACGAAACGAACGAGGGTATCTGCGTTGTTGACCTTGACACCGTCATGCCCGGACTTTCTCTCTACGATTTCGGCGACAGCATCCGCTTCGGCGCAAACACCGCCGCAGAGGACGAAAAGGATGTCTCCAAGGTTTCTCTCAGCCTTGAGCTTTTCGAGGCATACACTCTCGGCTATCTCTCCTCCGCCGGTGAAAGCCTGACAAAGGACGAAATCAATCAGCTTGCCTATTCCTCAAAGCTTATGACGCTTGAATGCGGAATGAGATTCCTCGGCGACTTCATCAACGGCGATGTTTATTTCAAAACAGAATATCCGGAACACAATCTCGTCAGAAGCCGCACTCAATTCGCCCTTGTCGCAGATATCGAGAAAAAACTGCCCGAAATGCAGAAAATCGTTGATAACTGCTGCAAAAAGCTGGGTATCGAAAATTGATTTCCGATATTCTCAGCGAAGCCGAATTCAAGCTCAGGCTATGCGAATGGCTGCTTGAAAACGACAGGATATGCTTTCTCCAGAGCGGCGAAACTCTTGAGGATTATGCCGAAAGATACCGTTTGCCCGATTTTGACTATGTTCACACTCAGTCGTTTCCCGACGAACAGGGCGACCTCATAACCCTGCTCAAAAGCGGAATTTATCTCAGAGATTGGGAGACCCGCAACGGAATGGAGCCGAGGAAATTCGAATTTTATCATGTTTTGAAAACCATGACCGACTCCCCCGAGGTTGAGCCTTTCCCGATGGGATATATAATAGTATAATTAATATTTTATACCCTTACATAATAAGACAGCGCTGAAGATTATCTTTTTCGCTGTCTTTATTTGTGCAGAAAATCAGCGCAATAATATATATGCAATCGTCAGTAGGGAGCGCCGTCCTCGGCGTTCCGGGAAAACAGCAAAAATCGCCTGCAACTCGGTAGGGGCGAACTGCGTTCGCCCGCCTAATAATGCACAAATTTCAATATCCGTTGAAATGATTCATTTTTTATGCGGGACGGGCAACCCGTCCCCTACGGTTGCCACTTGAAAACGCCCGATAACCGCACAATTTTCTCGTAGGGAACGCTGTCCTCAGCGTTCCGGAAAAAAGCTCGGTTTACGATAAATCAGTAGGGTTCGGCGTCCCTGACGAACCGATTCGCCGTAGGCGAATAATTCAACATTCGGCTTTGGGACGATGTGGGCATCGTCCCCTACAAATAAAAAAACAAACCGTAACCTTGCGGCTGTCCGTGAAAACACATCAAATGCCATGGAACGCTGAGGACAGCGTTCCCTACGATGAAATTTCGTTGAAATATGGCGTTTTCAATAGGCTTTCAGCGATGTAAAATACTTTTGACACCACTTTTTCGGCAAAAGTAAAACAGTTTTGATAGACGGGATTGCAAAAAACGGTTATGCTCTGTTCAGGTCAAGAGAGCAAATCGTTTTTTAAGGAGGAAAAAAATATGGAACTAAGCGCACAGATAAAAAAATACCGAACAGAGCTTAATCTGTCCCAAGAGGAATTGGC
>CAYXVM010000091.1:0-7903 GCA_964468465.1 uncultured Clostridium sp. | reverse complement strand
GCTATCGTTGATACAAACTGCGATCCCGATGAAGTTGATTATGTTATCCCCGGCAATGACGACGCTATTCGTGCCGTTAAGCTTATCGCAGGCGCAATGGCAGACGCAGTAATCGAAGGCAGACAGGGCGAGCAGAACGCTCCCGAAGCAGCCGAAGAAGCAAAAGAGGAGGAATAATATAATGGCAGCATTTACAGCCAAAGATGTTCAGGCACTCAGAGAGAAAACCAATGTCGGCATGATGGATTGCAAAAAAGCACTTGTTGAAGCCGACGGCGATATGGATAAAGCTGTAGAAATTCTTCGTGAAAAAGGTCTTGCAACCGCAGCAAAGAAGGCGAGCAGAGTTGCCGCTGAAGGCGTTATCGGCCTTTTCTCAAACGGCGATGCATCAGCTCTTGTTGAGCTTAACTGCGAAACCGATTTCGTAGGCAAGAACCCCGAGTTTATCGCTCTTGCAAATCAGATTGCAAAGACAGTTGTTGAAAATAAGCCCGCAGATCTTGATGCACTTCTTGCAACAACAATTTCCGACGGTTCGGTTTCCGTTGCAGATGCAATTCAGGAGCTCTTCCTTAAAATCCGTGAGAACCTCAAGCTCCGCCGTTTCGTTCTTGTTGAGGGAACAGCAGTTTCCTACATTCATGCAGGCGGCTCTGTAGGTGTTCTTGTAAGCTTTGAGACCAACGCAGCAGATAATGCTGAGTTCGTTGCAATGGGCAAGAATATTGCCATGCAGGTTGCGGCTATGAGCCCCGAATATTTAAGCAAAGATGATATTTCGGCTGATGAACTTGCAAAGATGAAGTCCATCACAATCGACAGCTCATTGAATAAGCCCGAATCACTTCCCAAGCCCATTCTCAGAAAGCTTTTAGAGAAAGCTGCCGGCGAGAAGCTTTGGAGCGACGAGGATATTGCCGCTTATGAGGAGCAGAAGAACAATAACTTCCTCTTCAACTTCCTCTCAAAAGAAGCAATTGCAACTCTTGCAGAGCTTGCTATAGCAGGCAAAGATGAATATGTAAACGATAAGATTTTTGCCGGTGCTGTTGATGGCCGTATTAAGAAGCAGATCAAAGAAATTTGCCTCCTTGAGCAGCCCTTCGTTCGCTCAGACCTCTTTGACGGTTCAGTTGCAGGCTATGTAGCTCAGGTTGCAAAGACAATCGGTGCAGACATTAAGGTTACAGGCTTTGTCCGTCTTGCAAAGGGCGAGGGCATCGAGAAGAAAGAGGACGATTTCGCAGCTGAAGTCGCCAGCATGGTTAAATAATAATTAAATCGGTATTGAAAGCGGTGGCGTTTGTCACCGCTTTTTTGCTTCAATAAAGCCAAAAAAAGAGAAGGCTCAAAAACAAGCCTTCTCTTTTGCCATCTTATCAGATTAATTTATTTGATTCTTTCCTCAATCATGCCCTTAACGGTCTCGATAACCTTATTAACCTCAACAGTCATATTGACTGTTTTGTCTCTCGTGACGATTTCGCAAACGCCCTCTTTGAGGTTTCTCGGGCTGACGATGACTCTGATGGGAACGCCAAGCAAATCTGCATCGGAGAACATTGCGCCGGGTCTGATGTTTCTGTCGTCGTAAATGACTTCCATTCTGTCAGCCATCATCTTTTCATAGAGTGAATCTGCAACGCCCTTGCATTCCGCATCATCGGATCTTATGCAGCAAATCTGAACATGCCAGGGAGCAATTGACATCGGCCAGATGGGGCCGTATTCGTCATGGTGGGCTTCACAAACGGAAGCGGCAAGCCTGCCGACTCCGATGCCATAGCAGCCCATAATAGGATATTGAAGATTGCCGTCTCTGTCAAGATACTGCATTCCCATGGATTTGGTGTATTTCGTACCGAGCTGGAAGATATTGCCGACCTCAATGCCTCGTGAAATCGTGATGCTGTGTTTGCCGCATTTGGGGCAGATGCCGCCCTCTTTGATTTTTGCAAGATCAATATATTCAACCTCGCCGATGTCTCTGCTGATTTTAAGACCCGTGTAATGATGCTCGGGCTTGTTGGCTCCGCAGGAGAGATTGTGAGTGTTTTCGAGGGATTTATCAAAAAGAACCGTGAATTTTTCTGTGTCAATATTATAAGGACCGATAAATCCTGCATAAAGTCCGCAATCGTCTGTTATAACGGCAGGGTGAACATCTTCACCGAGGTAGTTGGTGAGCTTTGTTTCATTAACATCAAGGTCGCCTCTGATAAATACGATAACATATTCATCGGTCATGTTTTTTTGATAAACGACAGCCTTGCAGGATTCCTCAAGAGGAGTTTTAAGAAATTCGCAGATATCTTCAATTGTGTGGATATTCGGAGTGTAAACAAGCTCAAGCTCTTTTGATTCACCGCTTGCATCGTTTTCAACAATGCTCTTTGCGGCTTCCATGTTGGCTCTGTAATCGCACTCGGAGCAAACGGCAATAGTGTCTTCACCTACGGGTGAGAGAAGCATGTATTCATGGGAAACGCTGCCGCCCATCATGCCCGAATCCGAAGCAACGGTGATAACCTCGGGAATACCTGCTCTTGCAAATATTCTTTCGTAAGCTTTGTAGCAAATGTCATAGTATCTTTCCAAGTCCTCCTGAGAGGTGTGGAAGGAATAAGCGTCCTTCATTGTGAATTCACGAACTCTGATAAGTCCGCCTCTCGGACGGGCTTCGTCACGGAATTTTGTCTGAATCTGATAAATCATAAAAGGATACTTTGTGTAGCTGTTCGCATAGTCTCTGACAAGCTGAACCGCCGCTTCTTCATGGGTCATTCCGAGAACCATGGGAGCGTCGTTTCTGTCTTTGAAGCGAAGAAGCTCGCTGCCGATGCTTGAATATCTGCCGGATTCCTCCCAAAGAGAAGCAGGCATAACAACGGGGAACTGAACCTCCTGACCGTCAATTGCATCCATTTCTTCACGGATAATGTTTTCAATTTTTTTGGTGATTCTTCTCAGCGGCATGAAAGATGAATAAATTCCGTTCGCAACATTTTTCATGTAGCCGCCTCTGAGCATGAGAGCGTGGCTGTCAATCACGCAGTCAGAGGGCTTTTCCTTGAATCTTTCGCCGACAAGTTTTTCAATTTTCATTTCTTTACCTCCGAATCATAATAAAAAAGCCCCGAAGCCCAAAAGGCTCGGGACAAACAACAGTCTGCGGTACCACCCGAGTTCAGATTAATTAATAATCTGCTCTCATTGTTCCGATAACGGCGGAATCCGGCGGGGCTTACCGATAAAAGTTCAGCCTGCGGCTCAAAGACGGGTTCAGCGCATGAATTTAAGAGCTTTCACCAACCGCTCTTTCTCTGAAAAAATCTGAACGCTTACTGTTTCTTTTCAAAGCCTTTAAATATCTTTGAATATTTTATCTCAAAACGCTGAAATTGTCAATCTTTTTTTATGTTTTAAATATCATTTATATAATTCGCTTTTCTGTTTCTTGACAATGCTTTGTATCGGGTGATATACTGTATAAAAGATAAATATTATTATTCTATTCTTGCTTTAAAGGGAGAAAGTATGTCAGTAAGATTAATTGCGAGCGACCTTGACGGAACGCTCATGTCGCCTGACCACATGACGGTCAGCGAGAGAACAAAAAAAGCCCTTTCAGCGGCGCATGAAAAAGGAATTAAAATTGCCGTTTCGACAGGTAGGGCTTATAAATTCACAAAACCGGCAACAGATCAGGTACCGTTCACAGATTATGTTATTTGTTCAAACGGAGCAAGTGTTTTTGACAGAAATAAAGAAAAATTCATATACTCAAATTTAATTTCACCGGAAGTTACAAAGAATGCCGCCGAGCTTCTTAATTCTCTCAATATATACTATAATATTTATATGGACGGCGGAGTATATGTTCAAAAGGGCTGTGAGCGGTTTTTCAGCAACGGCGGATTGCCGATTGAATTTATTATGGACTTTGCTTCCAAAACGACCGTCTGCGACGATATGACGGAAGCGGTTGAAGGCAAGGGTGCCGAGCTTATTGATGTGTTTTATAATGATGAAGAAACCCGTAAAACCGTCTTTGATTTTTTTGAGAGAAACGGTCTTGTTTTAACCTCTGCGCTCAGCGGAGTCGTTTCCGCAACCGCCAAGAACTCCGATAAAGGAACCGCTTTAAAGAATCTTTGTGATATAACCGGAATTAAAGCCGAGGAAACCATGGCGTTCGGCGACGCTTCAAACGATTCAACGATGCTGGCCTTTGCGGGTTATTCTTTCGCGATGGAAAACGGCGACGATATATGCAAATCAAGTGCAAAATTCATTGCTCCGTCAAACGCAGAAGATGGAGTTGCTCAAATGATTGAAAAATATGCATTGAACGGAGAATAATGATGGATATTAACAAAATACTTTCACATTGTGACCACACTCTGCTTGCAGTTGATGCAAAATGGGAAGACATAAAGCAAATCTGCGACGACGGAATTAAATATAGAACCGCAAGCGTATGTATTCCCGCATCATTTGTCAAACAAGCCTCGGATTACGCAGACGGAAAGGTTAAAATCTGTACGGTTATTGGATTTCCAAACGGATACTCAACAACCGCATCAAAAGTATTAGAGGCCGCAGACGCTGTTGAAAACGGAGCCGATGAGGTTGATATGGTAATCAATGTCGGTTGGGTCAAGGACGGAAAGTTTGATGACGTTTTGAATGAAATTAAAGCTGTAAAAGCCGCCTGTAAGGGTAAAATACTTAAAGTAATTATTGAAACATGCCTTTTGACCGATGAGGAGAAAATAAAGATGTGCCGGATTGTTACCGATTCGGGTGCTGATTATATAAAAACATCAACGGGATTTTCAAAGGGCGGAGCAACAAAGGAAGATATTGTTTTGTTCTCGAAAAATATCGGTAAGAATGTTAAAATGAAAGCCGCAGGCGGAATCAGAAGCTTTGAGGATGCCGAAGCTTTTCTTGAACTCGGCTGTGACCGTCTCGGAACAAGCGCAATTGTCAAACTTGCAAAAAACATTAAATAAAACGGAGAGAATAATTATGAGTTTAATGCCAACGCCGCATATAGCGGCAACTGAAAAAGAAGCATTCGCAAAAACCGTTTTGATGCCGGGTGATCCGCTGAGATCGAAATATATTGCAGAAGCATATCTCGAAAATGCCGAGCTTGTCAACAACACAAGAGGTGTGCAAGGTTACACGGGATACTATAAAGGCAAAAGAGTTTCTGTTATGGCTTCGGGTATGGGAATACCCTCAATAGGTATTTATTCTTATGAGCTTTTCAACATCTATGATGTCAATACTATTATCAGAGTCGGCTCTGCAGGAGCAATTAGCCCTGAGCTTAAACTCAGAGATATTGTTTTCGGAATGGGCGCATGCACAAACTCCTCTTATGCTTCACAATTCAACTTGCCCGGTGATTTTGCACCTATAGCGGATTATGAAACGCTTGTCAGAGCGGTTAAAGCCGCTGAAAAGCTTGGCGTTAATCCTGTTATCGGGAATCTGCTGTCATCGGATACTTTTTATGATGATTCTCAAAGTCTGTCTTCGTGGCAGAAGATGGGCGTTCTTGCCGTTGAAATGGAAAGTGCCGCTTTATATATGAATGCCGCACGAAGCGGAAAAAAGGCGCTTGCAATATGCACGATTTCGGATTGTCCGTTAAAAGGCGGAGAAGAATGCTCGGCGCTTGAAAGGGAACAGACATTCAATAAAATGATTGAAATTGCGCTGGAGGCGGCAGAATGAACAATTCGGATTTAATAAAATCAGCCGTTATTGCCCGCCAAAAGTCATATTCGCCTTACTCGGGATTTTCTGTCGGTGCGGCTCTGCTTTGTGCTGACGGAACCGTATTTACGGGGTGCAACATTGAAAATTCCGCTTTTTCTCCGACCGTATGCGCCGAAAGAACTGCATTTTTCAAAGCAGTTTCAGACGGAAAGCGGGATTTTGTTAAAATTGCGGTTGTCGGCGGTGCGTCCGAGCTTGAAATTCCCGATTACCATTGTCCTCCCTGCGGAGTGTGCAGGCAGGTTATGAAAGAATTCTGCAAGCCCGATTTTGAAATAATTATGGCAAAAACCCCCGATGATTATAAATCAATGAAGCTTTTGGAGCTTCTGCCCGCAAGCTTTGATAAGCGGGAGGTTTGAAAATGAATATTAAAGATATTATCAGGAAAAAAAGAGACGGTTTTGAGCTTTCAAAGGATGAAATTGAATTCTTTGCATTCTCTTCTGCTGATGAAAGCATTCCCGACTATCAGATTTCTGCTTTGCTTATGGCAATTTATCTTAACGGAATGACCGATAAAGAAATGCTTGAGCTGACTGACGCAATGGCTCGTTCGGGCGATACTGCCGATTTATCAGGTATCAGCGGCATAAAAGCCGACAAACACTCAACAGGCGGAGTCGGTGACAAAACTTCTCTTATTGTTGCGCCGATTGTCAGCTCCTGCGGTGTTAAAATTGCCAAAATGAGCGGCAGAGGTCTCGGCCATACCGGCGGAACTGTTGATAAACTTGAATCAATTCCCGGTTTCAGAACGTCGCTTTCAACCGATGAATTTACCGGAATAGCCGATAAATGCGGCCTTTGCATTGCGGGGCAGTCAGGCAGACTTTGCCCGGCAGATAAAAAGCTTTATGCTTTGCGTGATGCAACTGAAACAGTTGAAAGCCTGCCGCTGATTGCTTCAAGCATAATGAGCAAAAAGCTTGCAGGCGGCGCAGACTGCATTGTTCTTGATGTTAAATGCGGAAGCGGAGCATTTATGAAAACGGTTGATTCTGCCCGAGAGCTTGCCGATAAAATGGTTAAAATCGGCAGGGGAGCAGGCAAAAAAATTGCCGCATTGATTACCGATATGGATTCTCCGCTCGGAAATTGCATCGGCAATTCTCTTGAGGTTTGGGAAGCTGTTCAAACGCTGAAAGGAAACGGACCCGATGATTTAACCGAACTTTGCATCATTCTTTCGGCAAAGATTCTTGAGCTTGCAGGTTACGGGAGCAGCGAGGACTGCCGAAAGGCGGCTCTGTATGCAATTGACAGTGGTTCAGCTTTGAAAAAGCTTGCGGAATCTGTTACATTGCAGGGCGGGAATCCGGATTATATATTAAACCCCGATCTGCTTCCGAAAGCAGAATATAAGCGAGAAATTCTTGCGAAGGACAGCGGATTTATTGAGCATATGGACGCCCAAAAAGTTGGCTCTGCATGTGCCATGCTCGGAGCGGGCAGGCAGAAAAAGGAAGACGATATTGATTACGGCGCGGGAATCGTTTTGAACAGAAAAACAGGCGACAGAGTTGAAAAGGGTGAAAAAATCGCCGATATGTATTCGTCTGACAAATCATTGTTTGATGATGCAATGTTACAGTTTGAAAAATCTGTAACTATATCTGACTTAAAACCTGACAAAAAACCGATTCTTATTGAAATAATTGAGTGATTTTGCACAATTTTTTTATTATATTTTTGGCTTGCTATTTATCGTCGGATTATGTTATAATTTACCACAAATAAAATCAAAGTAAGGAGACATCACACATGGGAAAATTGAATCAAATCGACAAAGCCGCCGAGGGCAAAGGCTCGTTAATGGTTACTCTTTGGCAGTTCGTTAAGTTTATTTTTGTAAGTCTCGGCGCTTTTGTTATTCAGACTTGCCTGCCTTATCTTATTAAGCTCCCGATGAGCGAGGAATTTCTTACAAGACCTTATGAATTTCTTGTTTTTTCTTCGGAGGCAGCCGCCAAAGCAGGCACAGGCTCAACAGGACTCGGCCTTTTCATTGCGTTAACCGCAAGTAACATTATTGCTCAGATTGTTTCGTTCTTTATTAACAAAGAAAAAACATTTAATTCAGGAGCAAATACAAAGGTTGTTC
>CAYXVM010000090.1:3491-7964 GCA_964468465.1 uncultured Clostridium sp. | reverse complement strand
GAAGCCCGCCGAGGGGAGTTGCAAGAACCGAAAAGTCAAAGCTTGAAGCCGCTCCGCTGCCTTCAAAGGTGTTTTCCTGCTCAACGAGGAGCAGAAGCAAGCGGTCGGTGAAGTCAGATATTGCGTTGGTAGCGGTCTTTTCAAGCGAATCGGGCAGAAATGCCATGTGATTGATTATCCACGCTTCGCAGGATTTGATAAGCCCCGGCAGGTCGTTGAACAGCGACATCAGGTATTGACCGAAGCCTTTGAATTCAACGGCTATTCTGTAGCCCACAAGCACGATTGCGCTGAGAAGAATTGCAAGAATCAGCAAAACGGCAACTGCCGAGACAATGCCCTTTTTTATTCTTGTTTTTTTCGAGATTGCTCTGACGGGCTTTTGCAGCAGCATTCCGATAAGAAATGCAAAGATAAACGGCGCAACCAGCCAGAACGCAAATTTCATAAAAAGATAGTAAGCCGCAATAATAAAAGCATAGAAAATGAAATTTATTAAAGTAGCCTTTCTTTTTTCGGTAATATCCATTTTAGACCTCCTGTAACCCGTTAAGAATATAGAATTTAACATTATTTTACACCATAATTACCCAAAAGACAATTATATTATTATAAAATACATAAAAAATTAACAAACTTCAAAATAATACTTTATTATTTTGAAAAGATATGTTAGAATATAAAACAATAATATTCATTTTTTCCGAAGGAGAGCTTTCTATGTATGTTGCCATAATGGGCTACGGTGTGGTCGGTTCGGGCGTTGCAAGCCTGCTGCAAAAGAATCATGAGCATATCGTGCAGAAAAGCATGCAGAATGAATTGGAACTGAAATATATTCTTGACCGCCGAACTTTTCCCGGAGACCCCTATGAGCAGATTGTCATTTCGGATTTTTCAAAAATTCTTGAGGACGATGAGATAAAAATAGTCGTTGAAACCATGGGCGGGCTTCATCCTGCCTATGAATATGTTCTTGCCTGCCTCAAAGCCGGCAAGAGTGTTGTTACCTCAAACAAGGAGCTTGTTGCCGTCAAAGGCTGTGAGCTTCTGAAGGTTGCCGACGAGAAAAATGTCAACTTCCTCTTTGAAGCGAGCGTTGGCGGCGGTATTCCGATTATCAGGCCTATCAGCCAGTGCCTTGCCGCAAACGATATTGATGAAATTGCAGGTATTCTGAACGGAACAACTAATTTCATTCTGACTAAAATGATTACTGAGGGGATGACCTTTGACGAGGCGCTTCTGCTTGCTCAGAAGAACGGTTACGCCGAGCGTGACCCCTCCGCAGATGTTGACGGCTTTGATGCATGCAGAAAGATCTGCATTCTTGCCGCTCTTTGCTTCGGCAAGCACGTTTATCCCGATTCGGTTCACACCGAGGGAATCAGAAAAATTGCTCTTTCCGATGTTGAATACGCTCATTCATGGGGCGGAGTCATAAAGCTCATTGCAAGAGCCAAAAAGCTTGGCGACGGCAGGATTTCCGTCATGGTTTCGCCTGCGTTTGTTCAGAACCACAGTCAGCTTGCATCGGTTGACGATGTTTTCAATGCAATTCTCGTCAGGGGAGACGCAATCGGAGATGTTGTATTCTATGGCAGAGGCGCAGGAAAAATGCCGACGGCGAGCGCCGTTGTTGCCGATGTTATCGACTGTGCAAAGCACATGGAGCGCAAAAAATTCTTCGGCTGGAAAGACAGCGAACCCGGCTATGTTGCGGATTATCTTGAAAATGTTACCTCGTTTTATATCAGGGCAACAACAGATAATGCGGCTTCTGCGGTTGCAAGCTTCAACAGCCTTTTCGGCAAGGTTGAGATTCTTACCCGCGAGAATGCTCCCGAGGGTGAAATTGCATTCACAACAGAGCCGATATCGGAAAAAGAGCTTTCCGAAAAGCTTGGCGGCGTAAAAGATGCAAAAATTGAATCGGTAATCAGAATAACGGATTATTGATTTTTTCCTTTACAGAATTTGGAGGTTTTTTATGGCTTTAATTGTTCAGAAATTCGGCGGCAGTTCGGTTGCCAACGCCGAAAGGGTAATGAATGTTGCAAGAATCGTTACCGATACTTACAAGCAGGGCAACGATGTCGTTGTTGTCGTTTCCGCTCAGGGCGACACGACCGACGACCTCATTGAAAAGGCGAACGAGATAAATCCCCACGCTTCAAAGCGTGAGATGGATATGCTTCTTGCCTCGGGCGAGCAGATTTCAATTTCTCTGCTTGCAATGGCGATTGAGAAGCTCGGCTATCCCGTGTGCTCTCTGCTCGGCTGGCAGGCGGGCTTTTCAACAAACTCCGTCTACGGCAGCGCAAGAATCAAAAAGGTTTCGGCGGAACGCATTAAAATGGAAATTGCAAAGAAGAATATCGTTGTTGTTGCGGGCTTCCAGGGTCTTAACAAATATGACGATATCACAACTCTCGGCAGAGGCGGCTCCGACACAAGCGCAGTTGCAATTGCCGCCGCCATGCATGCGGATCGCTGTCAGATTTATACGGATGTTGAGGGCGTTTACACCGCCGACCCGAGAAAGGTCAAGGGCGCCCGTAAGCTCAGCGAGATAACCTATGATGAAATGCTTGAGCTTGCAACCCTCGGAGCACAGGTTCTCAACAACCGCTCCGTTGAAATGGCAAAAAAATATAATGTTAAGCTTGAGGTGCTTTCAAGCCTTGTCAGCGCACCCGGCACAATCGTTAAGGAGGTAGCATCAATGGAAAAAATGCTCGTCAGAGGAGTTACAAAGGATACGGATGTAGCTCGCATTTCGATAATCGGAGTTCCCAATGTTCCGGGGATTGCTTATAAAATTTTCGGCAAGCTTGCCGCAAAGAATGTAAATATCGATATCATTCTTCAGTCGGTCGGCAGAGGCGACACAAAGGATATCGCATTCACAACCACCAAGGCAAATGTTGACGCAACGCTTGAGACCCTCAGAGAGCTTGAGCTTCTCAGCGGACTTGAGATAATCTGCGACGAGGATGTTGCCAAGGTTTCGGTTGTCGGCGCAGGCATGGAATCCCACCCCGGAATCGCCGCAAAGATGTTTGAGGCTCTTTTTGAAGCGGATATCAACATTCAGATGATTTCAACGAGTGAAATTAAAATTTCCGTTCTCATCGATGTTGAGGACGGCGACAAGGCGGTTGAAGCCGTTCATAACGCATTTATTCCGGTTCTTAACTGAAAAAAAGCATAAAAACAGGGCTGCGACAGCAGCCCTGTTTTGTTATGCGGATTTGTTTTCACCCGATGAATTTTTCGGCATTTTATTGAGAAAAGCAGATGAGGTTATTGTCAGAATAAGCATGAGCAGAGAAACCGCAACGGGCGAATCAATGCCGTAGAACGGTGCGCAGACAAGCTCAAACAAGACCTCGAACACTTCTCCGCCGCCGAGCGCCCTTGTCATCATTGTCAGAACGCCGACGATAAGCCCTATCATCGAATAAATGCTGACAATTCTTATCCATAAGGCTTCGCCAAGCTTATATGCAACGGCAATTGAAGCAATGACAACGATTGAATAGCCTGCCGCGGAAAGCACCTGTGCCGCATTCGGCAGGGTTTTGAGAAGCTCGGGAACAAGCTTGATGAGCTTCCATATGTAGGGTGCGCCGAGCAAAAGGGCGCATACAATATAAAAAGTCAGCCTGACACTCTTTTTATCATTCATTGCCGATTGCCTCTTTCAATGCTCTTGCAAGCTGGTCGGGGCAGGAGGTACTTTTGAAGCCACAGCGTATTCCGCTGAATCTTTCAATTACATCCTCGGCTTTCATTCCGTCAACGATAGCTCCGATGCCTTTGAGGTTGCCGTCACAGCCGCCCATAAAATGAACATTTTTAACGATTCCGTTATCAAGCTCAAAGCTTATCTGGCGGGAGCAGGTTCCGCTCGTTCTGTAAGTATATTCCATGTTTATCGCTCCTGTTGTGTATTTTTCTCTTATTCTACACTATCCCGTGAGATTTTGCAAGCTACATCAGAATATAAATCAAAGAAAAAATCAGCCCGAAGTCGCATCTGTCCGCCATCAGGAGAATTACTATCGGAAGAATGACGGAGCGGTCGGAATCGCAGGAGACGCTGCGGCTTCCCGATGAACAGCGGCGTTCGGGCAGTATTATTCTCATGGATCTGTTCACCGTTTGCCGTCACCGCCCATCAGGTTCGACAGAGTGGGGAGAATATCAAGCAGTTTCAGAATTTGCATGGCTTCATCCGCTTTCTTTCTTCTTTTTTCGCTCAGAAGGGGCTTCAAAGCTTCAATAAGCTTGGTTCGGTCGTCTTTTTTGTTCATGGCGTTCATGATTGAACTGAGCTTCGCCATCATCTGAGCGTTGCCGAGCAGGCTCGAAAAATCGGGCATGGCGGAGCCGGAGGCAGGCTCCGATTTGCCGCCCGCCTCTGCGCAGATCTGAGAATAAAAAAGGTTTTCTGCCTCAGCCTTTAAG
>CAYXVM010000090.1:0-3481 GCA_964468465.1 uncultured Clostridium sp. | reverse complement strand
AAGTTTTCGATATCCTCATCGGAGAGGCTCGACAAAATATCGTTTATGTTATCCATCCGTTCCGCCACCGTTAAAAATTATTTGCCGCTTCTGAATTGCTTCATCAGCCTTTGCGCCTGTTCGCTGCTGAGCAGTTCCTCAAGCGCCTTTTTGTCGCCGAGAATTCTCTTGATTTCGCTTGCCTTGTCATCGCTCAGCTTTGACTGAACGGCTCCGAGCAAATCCTCGGGCTTCTTTGATTCGGCAGCCTTGGCAAGCCTCAGGATTTCATCGAACGATAAATTATCTTTGCTCATTGCAATCACCGCCTTTATCCTTTATAATATAGATATGTCAGAGCAATAATCGGTAGAACGGAGGACGGATTATGAGGATTCTTGTTTTTTCGGATTCGCACGGCAACAGCCGCTGTATGAGCGAGGCGCTTTATGCAAATCCGAATGCTGAAATGATAATTCATCTGGGCGACGGTGAGCGGGATTTTAACGATATCGGCGATGCCGTTGCAGGCAGAAAAATTATTCAGGTCTGCGGCAACTGCGATTTTTATTCGCTTTTGCCCACCAATGAGCTTGTGACTGCCGGTGGGGTTAAAATATTCTGCACCCACGGATTTACCGAACAGGTCAAATCGGGCAATTCCATTCTTATTTCAAAGGCAAAAGAGGCGGGAGCCCGCATTGCATTATATGGTCACACCCACAAAGCCGTGACAGATTACCGTGACGGGCTGTATATCATGAATCCCGGCAGCATCAGAATCGGGGATTACGGAGCAATCGACATAACCGAAAAGGGCATATATCTCTCACTGCTTGAAGTGTAATATTAACCGCCGCAGGGGCATATATATTTGTCAGGCGGTGAGTTTATGTTTGTTTATTCTGTTAAAACCTCAAAGGCAAAGATTGCGGCACTTTTGATTGCCATTGCGGCGGTTGCCGTAGCAATCGTACTGATAATCGGCAGAGGCGGCGAGCCGACGGCGGCAAATGATTCCGTTATCAGCTACAAAGCCTCAAACGCAGAGGAAAGAGCGGCGTTTCTTTCTCAGTTCGGCTGGAAGATATCCGAGGACCCCGTTGAGATAAGCGAGGTAATCATTCCGCAGGATTTCGATGCGGGATATGTTGAATATGCCGAAATGAACAAGGCGCAGGGGCTTGATTTAGAGCCGTACAAAGGCGTAAGAGCCAAAAGATGGACATATAACATTCTGAATTATCCGGGTCTTGAAGAACAGACGGGCTCCGTTCAGGCAAACCTGCTTATCTATGACGGCAGGGTTATCGGAGGAGATATCTGCTCGCTTGAACAGAACGGATTCATTCACGGCTTCGATTTTCCCGAATCCGCCGTTCCTCAGACAACATCGGCTCCGCAGAGCGCCGTTGCCGTGACGGAGCAAACAACCGTAGGGGTAACAAGCGAATAAGTGTAATTATAATGAAAAGGCTTGCTTCGGCAGGCCTTTTTTTACACAGTATGATTAATTTGAGTGAATAATATTGCATAAACGGGCTTGTTTGTTTTCGGAAATTGTGATATAATACAGTCGAAAGCAGTTTAAAACGCTTGCTTTTTGCGGAATAAAACGGGACAAAATAAAATAATATAATATCGGAGGGACATATGCAAAAGGATACAAAAAAGCTGATTTTTGACACATTTATTGAACAGCTTGAAAAGAAGCCGTTTGATAAAATTACGGTCAAGGATATTGTTGAATCCTGCGGAATTAACCGCAACACTTTTTACTATTACTACAGCGATATTTATGATCTCCTCGAAGAAGTTTTCACGCAAGAGCTTAAAGTCATTACCGAACAGCACAAAAACGGCGGTTCATGGCTCGAAGCCTTCATCAAGGTTGCCAACACTGCTTACAGACATAAAAAAATCATCAATAACATATGTTCTTCACGAAGCTATGATTATTTTGAGAACTATATGTATAAATCGTGCAAGCACATTATGATTGATTTCATTCAGTACACATCAAGCGGAATGGATGTGCCCGATGAAGATGTTGAATTTATTGCTTCATTTTATGAATATGCATTTTTCGGAATAATCTCCGAATGGTTCAGAACGGGGATGCGTGAAGATCCGCTTGAGCTGGCAAGCCAGCTGTGGCTCGTTGCCGATAACATAAGATTTTCGCTGCGCCGCAGTGAGAAAAGGGCGAAAAGCAGAATTGAAAACGGAAATACTATTTGAGGATGCGGCTGTTGCCGTGTGCCTGAAGCCTGCGGGCGTTGTCAGCCAAAGCACGGCGGGTGGCGAAGACATGATTGCGATTCTGAACGTTCATTTTGCCGAAAACGGCGAGAAAGCTCAGGCATACCCCGTTCACAGGCTCGACAGGGAAACAGCGGGGATTATGGTTTATGCCAAAACCCGGCAGGCGGCTGCGGCTCTCTCAAAGCAGGCGGAGCAGAACAAAATCAAGAAGCGTTATTATGCCGTTGTTCACGGCTCTCCGAGCGAAAAAAGCGGAGTGCTCAAGGATTTGCTGTTCCGCGATAAGCAGAAAAATAAGACCTATGTTGTGAAGCGCATGCGAAAGGGAGTCCGAGAGGCTTCACTTGAATATGATGTCAAAGAAGTAAGCGGCGGGCTTTCGCTGGTTGATGTTTTACTGCATACGGGCAGAACTCATCAGATACGAGTTCAGTTTGCAAGCCGCAAAATGCCGCTTTTCGGCGACGGAAAATACGGCGGCGGTTCGGGCAGACTTGCCCTTTTTGCCTATTCCCTTGAATTTGCCCACCCCGTCAGCGGCGAATTGCTTTCGTTTTCCACTCTCCCCGAGCAGGACATCAGCCCGTGGAACGGATTCGGCTTTTTCAAAGATAAACAGGATAATATCACGAAAAACAACACAACAAATTGATTAACGCAAATAGTAACCCCCCCGGCTTAGCCGGGGGGTTACTATTTAAAAATCCTCTATATTTTCTTGGATATAAGAAACTATCAGACCTTCAAAACCGGGTTGCCATACATCAGCTGGTTTGTAAATATCCATATATTCGCTGTTGAATTCATCAAACGGTTTGCTTTGTTCAAACTCAATGTGCTCGTCAATGCTGTTGGTTTCAACAGATTTGAATTCAATATCGTTTTCTGCCATAAATGTTTCAAGCAAGTTTGCCTGCTCTTGTGCACCGACAGTACGGAGATAATCAAGGATGTTTGCAATGTATTCATCATTTTCATTGATGAGATACTGTGCCAAACCGCCGTTCTGAATTTCAAAATCAAAGTTTATAACCGCTATAACAGCTTTCTGCTTTTCGTTTTGCGGAGTACCGATGTTATCTCTTATCGAATAAAGACCTTCTTCAAAGTATTCTTCGCCGTATTTTTCCTTATATATAGAATAATCATATGAATCCCATTCGAGATTACCTGATTCAGAATAATGAAGTGTAAATGTTCTGCCTGTTTTTTCTAGATGTACCTCAACATGATAAGG
>CAYXVM010000089.1:0-7994 GCA_964468465.1 uncultured Clostridium sp. | reverse complement strand
GAACAGAGCGACGATTTTCGGATATTATGTTGACAATCCTCAGAGCTTCGGCGTTGTTGAATTTGACGAACACGGAGTTCCCGTTTCAATTGAGGAAAAGCCCGAAGTTCCGAAATCGAATTATGCCGTAACGGGTCTTTATTTCTATGACAACAGAGTTGTTGAATATGCGAAATCGCTGAAGCCTTCAAAAAGAGGCGAGCTTGAAATAACCGACATCAATCAGATGTATCTTCAGAACGGCGACCTTGATATCAAGCTCATGGGCAGAGGCTTTGCGTGGCTTGATACCGGCACGGTTGACAGCTTGATTGATGCCGCAAACTTCATAAAGACCGTTGAAAGGCTTCAGGGAATCAAGATTTCAGCGCCCGAAGAAATTGCCTATAACATGCGCTGGATCAGCCGTGAGGCTCTGCTCCGTTCGGCTGAAAAATACGGCAAATCCTCCTACGGTCAGCATCTGCGCTCCGTTGCCGAGGGCAAAATCCTTTATTCAAGCGACAGACCGGGCGAAAGACCCTGCTGGGGATTGGAGGACGACAATGACGCTCAATGAAACTGCCGTTAACGGCGTTTATATTGTTGAGCCGAAGGTTTTCGGCGATAACCGAGGCTGGTTTTACGAAACATATTCAAAAAGAGAATTTGAAAAGCTCGGCATAAATGTTGACTTCGTTCAGGATAACCGTTCTTTTTCGGCAAAAAAGGGAACGCTCAGAGGTCTGCATTGCCAGACCGACCCGATGGCTCAGGCGAAGCTCCTGACCTGCCTCAAGGGTAAAATCCTCGATGTGGCGGTTGATATCCGTCAAGGCTCGCCGACATTTATGAAGTGGGTTGCGGTTGAACTGAGCGAAGAAAACAAAAAAATGCTCTTTATCCCGAAAGGCTGTCTGCACGGCTTTGTTACCCTGAGCGAAAATGTTGAAATTTCATATAAGGTTGATGAATTTTATTCCCCCGAAAATGACAGAAGCGTCTGCTTTTGCGACCCTGAAATCGGAGTTGACTGGGGAATAACCGACCCCGTTCTTTCCGAAAAAGATAAAAACGCACCGTTGCTCAAAGACAGCGATGTTAAATTTTATTTCTAAAGATTTCCTGCTCTTAAAAGTATAAAAGCATTCATTCGGCTAATAATATCCTTGAAAAGCAATTAAGGAGTTGAAACGAATGCTTGATAAAATTTCACTGATTCTTGTAATAATCGGTGCGCTCAACTGGGGCAGCATAGGGTTGTTTCAGTTTGATATTGTCGCCTGGATTTTCGGCGGTCAGGGAGCAATTCTGAGCAGAATTGTTTACACGCTTGTTGCCCTTGCAGGTGTTTGGTGTATTTCCCTGCTTTTCAGAGAATCCGAGAGCGTTTCCCATGCGGGTTCAAACGAAATCGAATAATTATTATTGACAGAAAAGAGGCTTCCGATTCGGGAGCCTCTTTTTTTGGTGCGTATTTGCCGAAAACGGTGTTAGTAATTCTCTGCCCTGACCTCAAAAAATGATTGCGGATGAGCGCAGACCGGGCAGACCTTCGGAGCGGCTTTGGCAACATGAATATATCCGCAGTTGCGGCACAGCCAGACGGTTTCGCCGCTTTTTGCGAAAACTATTCCCTGTTCAAGATTTCTGCTCAGGGTTCTGAAACGGTTTTCGTGCTCTTTTTCGATTGAACCGACCATTCTGAACAGAGCGGCAATTTCCGTGAAGCCCTCCTGAGATGCGACCTGCTCAAATTCTTTATACATTTCAGTCCATTCGTAGTTTTCGCCCGCCGCCGCATCAAGCAGATTCTCCGCCGTACCCGGAATTGAGTTTTCATGCAGATGCTTGAACCATATTTCCGCATGTTCTTTTTCGTTGTCGGCAGTTTTCATGAAAATATCGGCAATCTGCTCATAGCCGTCTTTTTTCGCCTTGTCGGCATAAAAGGTGTATTTGTTTCTTGCCTGTGATTCGCCTGCGAACGCCGCCATGAGATTGGCTTCGGTTCTGCTTCCTTTAAATTCCATAATAATACCTCCCGTTACCGATATTTTCGGCTTCGGGAGGTGATTATATTCAGATAAACCTATCAAAATTTTCCTTTATGAACATTCCCGCTTTGCGGCAAAGATCATTTTCGGGCAGAATTGAGGCAAACTCGGCGTCCTTTTTCTCAATTTCTGCGGGAATTACGGAAGCGGTTTCATTGTCGGGGTCAAAGGAGTTAAATTCGCTTTCGAAAATTTCCGCCGCCTTACCGCCGAAAATGTGTTTAACCGCATCAAGCGCCGCTCCCGTCAGGGGCTGAACACTGGCTCTGAAAAAATCGCTGAGCTTTTCGGAGCCGTCCTCGGCAGCGACGGACAGAGCATAAATTTCCCGCTGTTCGCAGGTGAGAGAGTTAAACTCGGCAATCATATCCTCCGCATCCGAAACCCGCTTTTGCAGATTCAGAGCAACTCCTTTAAAAAGCTTTTCGGGCTCGGATTTTTCGGCAAGAGTTTCGGTTAAAACGGCAAACTCGTTGCGAAGCTCGTTCTCCTCTTTCAGCTTTTTCATTATTTTTTCATTCGCCTTGTATCTTTTTGAGCTTGCCCTGCCTGCCATAATGCAGACAAACACCGTCAGAGCGATGAGCACGGCAAAAATCAAAAACAGATACGGGCGTTCTGAATAGTATTGAAGCATATTTTTATTCCTCCACCAAAAGCTTGTATATATCGCCTTTTTTTAAGCCGCTCATCTTTGCGGCAATCTTTGCGGCATCGGTTTTGCTCTCACCCTTTTCTATAAGCTCCCTTGCATAATCCGCCGCCTGAGCAAGCGTCATTTCGTCTTTTTCCTCGGGGACTGCGCCCGCAACAATCAGAACGATTTCACCCTTTATGCTCTCGGCAGAATATTTTTCCGCTGCGGCGCATAGGGTTGTTTTCAGAACCTGCTCATGAATTTTGGTAAGCTCTCTGACTATCGCCGTCTCTCTGTCTCCGAGAGCGGAGGCAAGGTCAGAGAGGGTTGCGGCAAGCTTATGCGGGGCTTCATAGAAAACCATCGTTCTTTTTTCGCCGATAAGCGATTCAATATGCGCTTTTCTCTCCTGCTTATCCGTCGGCAGGAAGCCCTCAAAGGTGAAACGCCGTGACGGCATTCCCGAAACCGCAAGAGCCGTTGCAAAAGCGCACGGGCCCGGAACGGCTTCAATCCGTATTCCTTTTTCAATGCAGAGCTTAACAAGATCCTCGCCGGGGTCGGAGATTGCGGGCATTCCCGCATCCGTAACAATTGCGCAGCTTTCGCCTTTCAGCAAACGCTCGGCAATTATCGGGCCTTTTTCAAAACGGTTATGTTCAAAATAGCTTATCATCGGCTTTTTTATCCCGAAGTGATTCAAAAGCTTGAGGCTGACTCTTGTATCCTCGGCGGCAATGAAATCAACGCTTTCAAGAACGCTGAGTGCCCTCGGAGATATGTCTCCGAGATTGCCGATAGGCGTGCCGACAACAAAAAGAGTTCCGCTCAAGAATTTTCACCTCTGTTTTCCAAAAGATAATCACCGTAGATCCTTTTCATTTCCTCGGAGTAACCTCCGTCCGAGCAGTGAACGAAAAGCTCGGGTTCAACGGTTATACCGCTTTTGCCGCCTCTGCGTCCCTCAATCAGGGCGAGCCATGGCGCTTTGCCGGGACATTTTGCAACAAGGCGAAGCCTTTTCGGCTCGATGCCTGCCGAATGCATTTCAAGCATAAGCTCGCACAGCCGCTCGGGACGGATGCATATGCAGAGCCTTCCGCCGAAATTAAGCAGCTTTTTTGCGGCGGCGCAAATATCCGAAAAGGTACACATCGTTTCGTGTCTTGCGATTTTATCCGCTCCGCTTCTGCTCTCAATTCCCGCTCCGCTTGCCTTGTAGGGCGGATTCATCGTTACAAGGTCGAAACAGCCGAACGGAACCGAGCCTTTTAGCTCCCTTAAATCCGCATTGATAGCGCTGAGCCTTTCGGAGAGCGAATTATATTCTATTGCCTCATTAATTTGTTCAACCGCAAGCTCTTGAAGCTCAACGGCAGTGATTTTTCCCGTCTCTTTTTTGCACCAAAGCAGGGGAATTATTCCGCATCCCGAGCCGAGGTCACAGCAGACGGAGCGTTTTGACGGCGACGAAAAATCGGCGAGCAGAACTGCGTCCGTTCCGAAACCGTGAGAATCCGAAACGAAGGCGGTTATTCCCGAACCGAGGTATTCTTTTCTGAATTTATCCATGCAAAAGCTCTCCGAATTCAGTATAATAATATTATTATATCATTAATTCTCCGAAATGTAAAGAACGGGAAAGTATAGACAATCGCAATTCTTTATGTTATAATTTAATTCTGAAAAATGAGAAAAGCGGTTTTTCGGAGGGTATCAGATGAAAACGCTTGCAAAAACAGCGGTAATTTTTGCGGTATTGGTGTTGTGCGCGGTTGCTTTAAAAATCGGATATTATGAAATCGGAGCTTCACGGCGTCAGAACAGAGTGACTGCGGAATATTCCGCTTTTGTGCCGCCGGCGGCCGAAGAATCTCAGCCGCAAACGCTTTCACAAGCCGAAAATCCGACTGAGCTTCTGACTCTTGCATTTCCCGAAAGAATAGTTATTTATTCCGCTGAGGAATCAACGGGCACGCCCGTCGGCTCAACAACCGAAAAGCCCGACTTGTCGGATTCGGTATTTGTCGGCGATTCCGTATCGCTCGGATTTTCACGCTATTGCGCAAAGCAGGGGATAATGAAAGAAACCGTGTTTCTGACCGCAGGCTCATATGCCGTGCACTATGCTCTTAGCAAAAGCATGGCGGCGGATAAGGGCTTCAAGCATCCGATTTATAAGGGCAAGGAAACGCCGCTTCTCAAAGCGGTTGAGGAGATTAAGCCGAAGAATGTATATTTCTGCCTCGGAATAAACGATATTTCGGGCTTCGGAGTTGAGGGCACGGTCAAAAACTACTGCAAGCTGATAAATTCCGTTTGGGGCGTTGACCCGAGTATTCATATTTACATTGTCAGCACAACCTTTATGGTTGAGCAGGCGCAGAAAAAGAATCTCAACAATCTCAATCTTGCGAATCTCAACCACAATATGAAGCTTATCTGCCTTGAGGATGAACGGCTTGACTATATTGACATTATGTCGGGTCTGCAAAACGAAAAATATGCCCTTGACGGCAAGTATTGCAGCGACGGCTTTATTCATCAGGGCAACGGCGCATATGAAATCTGGGCTGAAAGGCTCGGCGCAAAATAGAAGGAGGAGTTTGTTATGAAAAAAGTAATTTCGGTTTTTCTTGCGGCGGCGGTCTGCCTTTGCCTTCTTGCTTCCTGCACGGGCAAGGAAGCCCGGAAAACGCTGAGT
Source organism: uncultured Clostridium sp. (assembly GCA_964468465.1). Taxonomy (GTDB): domain Bacteria; phylum Bacillota; class Clostridia; order Oscillospirales; family Acutalibacteraceae; genus CAG-177. The sequence goes on along the minus strand of CAYXVM010000089.1, from coordinate 2,617 downwards.
GAAATTTACGCTTCCGTTTCGGCTTCGGACGGTATGCCCGAAATGTCGGTCATGCCTGACAGCTTAATTGAAACGCTGTTCGGCGTTGACCTTTCTCAGCTTGAGGAATATGTTTTTGCAGAAGCGGCAGAACCCGATATCAACGCTGACGCAATCATTCTTATCAGACTGAAGGACGGCGCAGACAAGGCGGGCGTTATTGCTTCTCTCGAAACCTATCTTGAAAGCGTTAAGAGCAACACGCAGTCATATTCGCCCGAAAACTACGCAAAAACCGCCCAGAGCGAGGTCGCCGAAGCCTCTGACGGCACGATTTATCTTATCATCACCGAAAATTATTCTTCGGCAGTTTCAAATCTTTGACAGCATCTCAGAAAGCAGTGATTTTTTATGTCGGCTCCGCTTGCGGAAAGACTCCGCCCGAAAACAATTGAAGATATCGTCGGTCAGACCCATTTGCTCGGCACGGGAAAGCCGCTGAGGAATATTATTGAATCAGGCGAACTGCCCAACATGGTATTTTACGGCCCTCCCGGGGTCGGCAAAACGACTCTTGCAAGCATAATTGCGAAAAAGACCGACCGCCATCTTGTTAAGCTCAACGGAACGACCGCAGGCACGGCGGATATCAAAGAGGTTGTCGCAAAGCTTGACACCTTTCTTGCGCCGAACGGCATTCTGCTTTATCTTGACGAAATTCAGTATTTCAACAAGAAACAGCAGCAAACCCTGCTTGAATATATCGAAAACGGAGCAATAACTCTCATTGCTTCAACCACGGAGAATCCGTATTTTTATGTTTACAGCGCAATTCTGAGCCGCTCCACGGTTTTTGAATTCAAGAGCGTTACCCCCGCTGAAATCGAAAAAGCCGTCAAAAGGGCGCTTGATTTTATGGCTGAGGACAGGGGAGAGGAATATTCCGTTGAGGACGGAGTTTATTCTCACATTGCCTCGGCGGCGGGCGGCGATGTCCGAAAAGCGATGAACAGCGTTGAGCTTTGCGTGCTTTCGGCAAATCCGGAAAACGGAAAAAAGCTGATAACGCTTGAAAATGCAAAGGCGCTGACTCAGAAAAGCGCAATGCGCTACGATAAGGACGGCGACGAGCATTACGATATTATATCGGCTTATCAAAAGTCGATGCGTGGCTCAGACCCCGATGCGGCGGTGCATTATCTTGCAAGACTGCTTGAAGCGGGCGATCTTGTTTCAGCCTGCCGCAGACTGCTTGTCTGCGCCTGCGAGGATGTCGGGCTTGCTTATCCTCAGATAATTCCGATAGTCAAGGCGGCGGTTGATTCGGCAATGATGCTCGGTCTGCCCGAAGCAAGAATTCCGCTTGCCGACGCTGTGGTGCTGGTTGCGAACAGCCCGAAATCCAACTCTGCATATAATGCGATAAATGAGGCGATGGCTGATGTATCGGCAGGCAGAACGGGCCCCGTTCCCCGTCAGCTTCAGAACATGCACTATGACGGCGAGGATAACAAAAACAAAGGGCAGTTTTATAAATATGCCCACGATTTTCCGGGTCATTGGGTCGAACAGCAGTATCTGCCCGATGCGCTGAAAAATAAAAAATACTACGAATTCGGCGACAACAAAAATGAACAGGCCGCCAAGGAATATTGGTCAAGAATAAAGAAAAAGCCATAAATAAAGATTATAAAATCATCGGGGCAGCGCCGAAGCCGACGCTGCCCCAATGATTTTATGGAGGTTTGAGCAGTCAAAGAATGTCTCTGACTCGTAGTTGTCTGATTTGTTAAGTGCTTATCATTTGCGGTTGATTATCTTTGCACGGATTCCACGGGTTGATTTTGCGAGCTTCTGAGCGGCGTCAACAGCTTTAAAACCAAACTTGTTGATAATCAAGTCCGCTTCGCCCATGAGTTCCATGTAGTCGTTGCAGAAGCCTTTTTTGAATTTGAAAATACCGTGCAGGGGGTTGTTTTCGTCGGGGTAGCCGCCTCTGAAGTCATAATAATTACAGCCCCGTTCGATTGCCCAGCGTATCATTTCCCATTGAACAAGATAGTTCGGCATGACATTGCGGTATTCGTTGGAGCTTGCGCCGTAGACATACCACTCCTTGTCGCCACAGATAACATTCAATGCGCCCGCAATGGTTTTGCCCTCATATTTGGCAAGATAAATCCTTGCGTCGTCGCCGAATGCGTCCATGATTCTGCGGAAATATGAAGCGTCACGGGTTGCAAAATTATCTCTTTCGCCCGTTATCAGCATAAGATCGTGAAATTCTTCGCAGGCTTCAGCTCCCTTGATTTCAACGGTTACGCCTTTTCTTGCCGCAAGGCGGGCATTGTAGCGGGTTTTGGGGTGGAACGAAGCCATGACCTCATCTTCGGTTTTTCCCGCGATATCAAGCCTGAAAATGTATCTTGCCTGAATCGTGTTGAAAGCGGCGTTATGATCCTTGAAGGTGAAGCCGAGTTCTTTTAACAGGTCAATATATTCCGTGTTTGAAATGAGAGTGTCGGTGTCAATTTTAAAGGTATATGCTTTGTTTTTGATGCCGTATTCTTTAACGGCGGTGAGCAACTCGGTGACGGTTTCCTTGTCGGCAAGGTCGCAGACGGGGCCTCTCGGGGCA
>CAYXVM010000088.1:0-8029 GCA_964468465.1 uncultured Clostridium sp. | reverse complement strand
TAAGGGCAAATCTGCCACGAGAAACCGTGGTTCGGATTATTACCGTTACCCTAAAGTGACGCTTTCGCCGTCACAAAAAATTTCCAATATGTGCCTTGGAAAGGAAAAATGAATAAATGAACAAAACCGTTACCGGCTGCATAGTGACCTATAATAACATTGCAACCATTGACAATGCTCTGGGTTCGCTTTTCAAATGCACCGAGGTTCCGTTCCGCCTTTTCGTTGTTGACAACGGCTCAACCGACGGAACGATTGAACATATAGAAAAGAACTATCCTCAGGTTACCGTTATCAGAAACAGCAAAAACGTCGGCTTCGGAGCAGGTCATAACACCGTTCTTGATATGCTCGACTCCGACTATCACGCCATCATCAACCCCGATATTATCGTTCGTGACGATGTAATTTCAAAGCTTGTTGATTTTCTTGAAAACAACGGGGATGTCGGGATGGTTTCGCCCGAAATCAGGTTCCCAGATGGCAGGCTTCAGATTCTCGGCAAGCGCAATCCAAGCCCGTTCTTCCTTGCGGCAAGCAGAATGAGGGGCAGCGGCGAGCCGGGCGAAACGCTCCGTAAATATGCCATGCTGGACTGCGACCTTTCAAAGCCCGTTGACATTGAAAACGCCACAGGCTGCTTCATGTTCATCAGAACGAAGCTTTTCAAGGAACTCGGCGGCTTCGACAAACGCTATTTCATGTATTTTGAAGACTGCGACCTGACCCGTGAGGTCAATCAAATAAGCAGAACCGTTTATTATCCCGGAGCGACCGTTTACCACGAATGGGGCAGAGAATCCAAAAAGAATTTTAAGCTAAAGCTTATTCAGATCAACTCCATGGTGCATTATTTTGCAAAATGGGGCTTGAAATAAGCGGAAACGGAAAATCTATGAAATATTTGAAAAATTTCTATAAATACAGATATCTCCTCTATGAGATTGTCCGTAAAAACATAAAACTGCAATACAGAAACTCCGTTCTCGGCATTTTCTGGACATTTTTGCAGCCACTGCTGACAACTCTTGTTCTTGTTATGGTTTTCGGCGGCGTTTTCGGCAACAAGAGCGCATCGATGGTCAACTACCCCATCTACCTGCTCTGCGGCCGTCTGATTTTTGAATTTTACACTCAGTCAACAAAGCGGGCTATGCGCTCGATTCGCAACAGCGCTTCGGTTATCAAAAAGGTTTATGTTCCGAAATACATTTATCCCGTTTCAAATGTTATTTCAACATTCGTAACCTTCCTGATTTCTTTGCTCGTGCTTGTCTGCTTCATTGTTTTTTTCTACTTTTTCTCAGACAAGCAGCCGCACATCACTCCTTATATTTTCCTCTCTCCGATTCCGATTGTTATTCTGCTGATACTTTGCCTCGGAGTCGGTCTGTTGCTGAGCACGCTTGAAGTTTTCTTCAAGGATGTCGAATATCTTTATGAAGTATTCTGCACCCTGCTTTTCTATATCACCCCGATATTCTATCAGGTTGAGCAGCTTCATATTGACAGCAAGCTGTTCCGAATGGCTCTGATGGCAAACCCGCTTTATTCAATAACCAACATGTTCAGAAGCTGTGTGCTTTTCGGCGAAATGTTCAACATGAATTGGCTCTACTATTCGCTCGGCTTCAGCCTGCTGACAGTGTTCATCGGGCTGTGGGCATTCTATAAAAACCAGGATAAATTCATCCTTCATATATGAGGAAAGGAAAAGCATATGAGCAAACCGGCTATAGTTGTTGACAATATGAGCATGATGTTCAATCTGAACAAAGAAAAGGTTGACAATATTAAAGAATATTTTATCAAGCTTGTAACGAGAAAACTGCATTTCACCGAATTCTGGGCTCTTAACGATATAAGCTTTACCGTTGAAAAGGGCGACAGAGTCGGCGTTCTCGGCTTCAATGGAGCGGGCAAATCCACTTTGCTGAAGGTTATTGCAGGAGTTCTGAAGCCCACCAAAGGAACCGTCAAGGTCAACGGAGTTATCGCTCCGATGCTTGAACTCGGCGCAGGCTTTGACATGAACTATTCCGGCAAAGAGAATATTTATCTTTACGGCGCAACGATGGGCTATTCAAGAAAATTCATTGAAGAAAAATATGACGAAATCGTTGAATTTTCGGAGCTGAAGGATTTTATAGAGGTTCCCGTCAAAAACTATTCATCGGGAATGAGGGCAAGGCTCGGATTTGCAATTGCAACCGCCGTTGAGCCTGAAATACTGATTCTTGACGAGGTTCTTTCGGTCGGCGACGCAAAATTCAGAAAAAAGAGCGAAGCGAAAATCCGCTCGATGTTTGACAAAGGAATCACCGTTCTTTTCGTTTCCCATTCCGTTGATCAGGTGCTCAACATCTGCAACAAAGCGATAATACTCGACAAGGGCAGAATCATCGCTCAGGGCAGCGCAGAAGAAATCTGCGAGAAATACGGCGACATGGTTAAAGGAAAATAAGAAAGGGCTGATATTATGGTTATAGCGGCAGTATTTGCCGGCGGCATCGGCAGCCGCATGGGCAATTCGGACACTCCGAAACAGTATCTTGAGCTTGGCTCAAAGCCTGTTATTATTCACACAATTGAAAAATTCTTTGTTAATGACAGAATTGACGAAATTCTCGTTCTCTGCCCTCAGGCGTGGGTGGCTCACACTATCGACCTTATCAAAAAGCACATCCCCGAGGGCAAAAAAATCAGCGTTATTCCCGGCGGCTCAACCAGAAACGGAACGCTTGAAAACGCCATTGCTTATATTAACGAAAACTGCGAAACGGACGAAAACACAGTCATCGTTACCCATGACGCAGTCAGACCGTTTGTTACACACAGAATAATTGAAGAAAATGTTGAAGCGGCGCTCAAATACGGCGCATGCGACACGGTTATCCCCGCAACCGACACGATTGTTGAGAGCGAAAGCGGAAAAATGATAACCTCAATCCCTGACAGAAAAAAGATGTTTCAGGGTCAGACTCCGCAGTCTTTCCGCCTGAAAGAGCTTGAAAGAGTGCTTTTGAGCCTTACCGAAAACGAAAAGGCAATTCTGACCGACGCCTGCAAAATCTTTTCAATTAAGAACAAAGATGTTTACATGGTGGAGGGCGAGGTATTCAATATCAAAATCACATATCCTTATGATATGAAGGTTGCCCGCACCCTCCTGAAAGGCAAGGATTCCGATGATTAATGCAGTTTACAGACTTGTTGCTCCCGGAATGATTGATGTTGCATGCACCGAGCCTGATATCAAAAACAGCGTCATTCTTCGCCCTGTTTATCTCTCGATCTGCAAGGCGGATCAGCGCTATTATCTCGGCAACCGAAGCCGTGAAGCCTTAAAAGCAAAGCTTCCCATGGCTCTGATTCACGAGTGCGTTGCAAAGGTTGTTTTTGACCCGACAGGGAACTTCAAGCCGGGCGAAATCGTTGTTCCCGTTCCGAACATTCCGACCGAGCATGACGATGTTATAGCAGAAAACTATCTTCCGTCAAGTCATTTCTGTTCAAGCGGCTATGACGGATTTTTGAGAGATTATATTGATATGCCGCCTGACAGGCTCGTCAGAGTTCCTCAGGGGCTTAACCTTCAGATTGCATCTTTTGCCGAGCTTATCAGCGTTGCCGTTCATGCAGTCAGCAGATTTGAAGAGTTTTCGCATTCAAGAAAAAATTCAATCGGCATCTGGGGCGACGGCAATCTCGGATTCATCACCGCCCTGATTGTCAAGGCTCTTTACCCCGAAACGAAGCTTTATGTTTTCGGAACGGTCTATGAAAAGCTGGCTTATTTTGCTTTTGCCGACGGAGTTTATCATGTTGACCACTCCCCCGAGGATTTGAAAATCGACCATGCCTTTGAGTGCGTCGGCGGCGAGGGCTCACGCTTTGCAATCGCTCAGATTATCAACATGATTAATCCCGAGGGAACAATTTCCTTAATGGGCGTGAGCGAAAGATTCGTTGATATCAACACAAGGCTCGTGCTTGAAAAAGGACTTCGCCTATTCGGCTCAAGCCGCAGCGGAATTGACGATTTCAAGCGCACAATGGAGCTGCTTGAACAGCATCCAAAAATCGCCGCCTATCTTGAAAACATCATCGGCGGAGTTGTTGACATTAAAAGCCTTGCCGATGTTCACGCCGCTTTTGCGCAGGATATCAGCCGCCATTTCGGCAAAACCGTTCTCAAATGGGATAAGTAATATATAAGGATTATAATATATGGAAATATCTGTCGTTGTTCCCGCTTATAACAGCGAAAAATTCATAGCCGAGACTCTTGACTGCCTGCTGAACCAAACGCTGAAAGATATTCAGATTATCGTTGTTAACGACGGTTCAACCGACGGCACGGGCGCAATTATTGACTCCTACGCCGCAAAGCACGGCAATATTCTGCCGCTTTACCAGGAGAATGCGGGAGTATCGGTCGCAAGGAACAACGGGATCGAACACGCCGAAGGCAAATATATAATGTTCCTTGACAGCGACGATCTGCTCAGCAAAGACGCTCTTGAAAGAATCAGAGACGCCCTTGAAAGGAATCAGGCTGACATTGCGATTTGCAGAATTGAGCGTTTCGGATTCGGCGGCAGAGAAACCAACCCTATCGTTGATTCTCTTGCCAAAGAGCCCGTCATTGATTGCTTCGATAAGCGGCTTATCCGCAATTATCTTGTCGGCAACAAGTGCTACCGAGCCGATATGATAAAGGGCGGCAAGGTTCGCTTCCCTGCCCTTAAATACAGCGAAGACGGCGCATTTTTCATGCAGGTTCTCTTTGCCGCAAGGCCGAGAATCACGGGCGTTTACGGCGCTGTGATGAAATACAGAAGCCACTCTCCGAAAGAGGGACTTTCCGTCACTCAGCGCATCAGTCTTGACCTTGTCAAGGACTTTTCCGCCTCAATGGATATGATTTATAACGCCGCATTGAGCTCGATTGACGGCTATTGCGAAGACCCCGCCGATTATCTTCAGGAGCTTCTTCTCAAAAGCTGTTTTGCGATGATTAACGAATTCTACCGCATGGCGTGGAGCGCAGACGATGAAACCCTTGCTTTTATCGGCAAGAAATACGGCGAATGGCAGTCAAAAATGACCGAGGACTCGCTGAAAAAATGCAGAGAAGCCGTTAAGGATATCGGAGAACCCGTTTTCAGCAAAAAAGAAATTGCCGCTTATCCGTTTATCAGCGTTATTTCAAAAGCCCCGTCTGATGAGTTTGTTAAATCGCTTTACGCTCAGTCAATGCCGTATTTTGAACTGATAACCTCGGATTCAAAGGTTGAAAGGCACGAAAATGTTGTTTTTCTGACTGAAAAAGGCTTCAAAAAAGCCGCAAGATCTGCGGCAAAGGGAAAGCTCGTTATTAATCTCAGCGGCAAAAAGCCGCTTGACCGCAGGTTTCTGAAAATCGCCTCTCTGCTCAAACGCTCCCCGAAATTCGGAATATTTCCCGATTTTCTCATAAAAATCGGAGCGCTTCTGCTCCCCAAAATCAAATCATTACTGAGCAAATAATTTTTACGGGTGTTTAACTTGAAAAAGTTTTTTTATTCGCTTTATGCCCTGTTTTTCAATCTCAGCCGCATATTTCCCGTTAAGAAGAACAGAATTGCCTTTGTTGCTCCTCATAACGGCGGAAACGGCGATTCTCTGAGCGCCTTGCGCTCCTATGTTGAAGATAAGGGCGGCTTTGAAACCGTAACAATTTCAACGCAAGATTTAAGGCTCGATTTTTCTGGCGTTAAATCTTTTGTGATATCCTGCCTTAAAGCGGCGGGATTTTTCACTTTGAAAGCAAAGGCACTTGCAACCTCAAAATATGTTTTTCTCAACGATAATTTCATGCCCATGGCTTCTCTGAATTTCAGCCCCGATGCCGTTATCACACAGCTTTGGCACGCCGAGGGAGCGTTCAAAAAGTTCGGTTTATCCCTTCCGCTCAGCTCTGATATTGCCGAAAGAGAAAGAAAAAACGGTCAGAAGCTTACATATGTCGTCTGCTCCTCAAAAAATATTGCGCCCATTTATGCTCAGGCGTTCGGCGTTGATGAAAAAAAGGTACTGCCGCTCGGCGCACCGAGAATCGACTCTTTGATGAAAAAAAGAGATATTTCCGCAATGCGTGAAAGCTTTGACAGCCTTCATCCCGAATGCAAGGGCAAAAAGCTTGTGCTTTATGCTCCGACCTTCCGTGACGATGCCAAAGCGGACTCAAGGCTTGTTGACATGATTGATATAAACGCTTTTAATAGCGAGCTCGGCGGCGAATATGCTTTGCTGACAAAGCTTCATCCGCAGATTCACTCCGACCGCACGGTTCCGGGCGTTGATGTCACGGGAAGCAATATCACGGAGCTTGCCCTGATATGCGATATTCTTATTACGGATTATTCGTCGGTCTGCATGGACTTTGCTCTGCTCTCAAAGCCCTGCATATTCTTTGCGTTTGACCTTGAAGAATATCAAAAAGAGCGCTCGTTCTATTATGACTATAAATCCTATGTTCCCGGCACGGTCGCCGAAAGCTTCGCCGAGGTTATCGATGCGATAAAAAATCCCCGAAGCGACGAAGAAAAACTGCGCCGATTCAGGGAATTCAATTTTGACTATATTGACAGCGAAAATACACGCAGGGTGTTTGAAAGAATCATTTCATCCAATCCCTGATAATCGCCGCCGCTCTTTCGGCGGCGTGACCGTCGCAAGCTGACATCTGCTCGTTTCTGAATTTTTCGATTTTGGAAACGGGCGGATTTTTTTCTGCATTTCTGACAGCATTAATCAGCATTTTGCCGTCGGTCACCATTTCGCCCGGCAAATCATCGGGGAAGCTGAGATAAAAGCCCCGCTCATAATCCCGATAATCAGGGCAGTAGAACACCGTCGGCACATCGAGCAGGCAAGCGTCATAGATAACCGAAGAATAGTCGGTTATCAGAACATTGCACGCCGCAATCAGTTCAAGCGTTGACTTCTCGGAAAGGTCAATAATATTTTTATATTCACCGCCGCAGAGCGTGTAATTCATTATCGGATGCCGCCTGATAACAAACACCTCGTCATCGGCAAGCTCGCCGCTGAGCGACTCCCAATCGATTGCGGGGTCATATTCAACATTCTTCCCGTCTTTTTCACGAAATGTCGGGCAATAAAGGTAAATGCGTTTTCCTTTAAGTTGAGGGCATTTTTCAAGAATGCTGTTTTTAAGCCCGTCTGCGCCGTTGAGAATTTTATCCGTTCTCGGCAGACCGATGGGCAGGCAAATATCCTCGCTGATTCCGAATGCTCCCGCATAGAATTTTCGGCAGCCCTCGCCTGTTACGGCAACGGCGGAATACTGCGAATGGGTTGCTCTCTCCTCGGTGGGCGTGAGCCTTGACGGGGCGTCAAGCCCGAATTTTTTGAACGCTCCGCAGGCATGCCAGATCTGAAAAAGCTTCTGACCCTTTCTGAGCTTAACCGCCCTCATGTAGCGAACATAGTCGTCAGTCACGATAACACGGCTTGTCAGCAGGTAATAATAGGCAAGCGGTTTTAACTTGACCGAATGCGGAAGCATATGGGCAAAAACAATCTTTTTGCCCTCATAAGCGTCATAAACCGCCTTTGCATTGTCGAGCAGTTTGCCATCGGCTCTTATCGTATAAAACAGAACAACATCCCGAAGCGGCAGGCGGCGGCATAAAGCGCACCAAAGCCTGTTAAGAAATTCGAGAATCCGCCTGCGGGTTTTAACGCCTATCAGTTTTTTTAGAATACTTTTCATTTTAATCTCCGATTCTGAATAAATTGCTGTTTTTTTCAAAACCTATTTTAATATAATCTGCATCGGTTTACAATAGCGAATTCATTTTATCCCGACAAATTAACGGATTTCAAAAAAAATCCGGATTTTTTGAAAAAATCTTCATAAAAATGTTGACTTTTTCATTCAATTGTGTATAATATATATCCGTAGCCCACATGCGAGTTACATTGGGGAATAGTGTAACGGTAGCACGACAGACTCTGA
>CAYXVM010000087.1:0-8040 GCA_964468465.1 uncultured Clostridium sp. | reverse complement strand
GACCTGCGGCGGCAACTGAAATGAGCGAAACGATTGTAAGGCTCGTGCAGAATCCGTCGATTCCGTCGGAGCAGTTGACGGCGTTAATAAGCATCCAGACAAGCACGGCGGCAATAATGCCGAAAACAATGGGGTTGATATGAAGACTCATTCCGAAAAAGCGTACCGAAGTTAATTCACGGTTGAAATAAACGAAGTTTGCGGCTGTCAGAGCGGAAATAACAAGGTCGATAAGTCCTTTTTTGTATTCGCCCCAGGGCTTTTCGGAGCGGTCGTCAAGATAGCCCGAAAGCATTCCGAGGAAAATCAGAATATAATAGAAAACATATTCAAGCGAAATCGGCACGAAAATGAGAGCCGTGACGATGAACGAGCAGACGAAAATAATTCCCGCTCCTCTGATTTTTCCTGCGGAGAGAGCACCGTTGAACGCAAATTCTCTGCCGTGGTCTCTCGGAAGCTTGCCTTTGAAAAGTGCGAGCAGAGCGGCGCAGAGAATAACCGAAACCGCAACGAGAAGAAGATAAGCCGCCTTTGCGGGTAAAATTGATATCATTGAAATGACCTCCTTAACAGAGAAAGAATAACACACATTTATATTTTTTTCAACCTGAAATTCAATTGACTTGAAGAATTTCGGGATATATAATATGTTTTATAAAATAACCGCATTCGGTGGCGGTAAATTATGAGGTTTTGCAGATGAAAGTTATTGCAATCGGAGAAATAATATTTGATATTTTCGGCGAAGAATCAAAAATCGGCGGCGCTCCGCTGAATTTCTGCGCCCATTGCGCCCGCCTCGGGGCGGAAAGTGCGATAGTATCGTCGGTCGGCGACGATAAGCTCGGCGAAAACGCTCTTGAAATGCTCAAAAATTTCGGAGTGAAAACAGATTTTGTACGCAAAAATGCTTTCCCGACGGGTCAATGCCTTGTAACGCTGAAAAACGGAACGCCCGAATATAATGTTCTGCGCCCTGCGGCTTATGACAAAATCACGGCGGATAATGATATGATAAAAGAAATTACCGAATTCAATGCCGATGTTTTTGCGTTCGGAACGCTGATTCAGCGTGACCCCGTTTCAAGAAAGGCGGTAAAAGATATTCTGAAAAACTGCAAGTTTCCGCATATTTTCTGCGATATAAACCTGCGCCCGGGCTGTTTTGACGCCGAAAGCACCCGAATTTGCCTTGAAAATGCCGATATTCTGAAAATCAGCTCCGAGGAAGAACCTCTGCTTGCCGGATTCGGTTTTTATGAGCAATCGACTGATGAAAGAAAAACGATTCTTAACATCTGCGAGAAATTCCCGAATATTAATATTGTGCTTTTCACAAAGGGCGAAAACGGTTCGCTCGTCTACAGAAAGTCCGAAAACGGATTTTACGATATTCCAAGCGTGAAAACTGAGGTTGTTTCAACCGTCGGTGCAGGCGACAGCTATTCAGCGGCGTTTATCTGCGAATATTTCAAAAGCAGAAATATTCTGAAAGCCGCCGAAGCGGGAGCCGCTCTCAGCTCGTTCGTTGTTTCACGCAAAGAAGCCGTTCCTCAGTCGGAATAATATCCGCTCATTCGCAAATGATATTTCAGGTGATAAAATGTCAAAAATGAGAGAATATTTTATGTGTTTTGCGCTCGGAGCGATTATTTACGGACTTATCGAGGTTATTTCCAGGGGCTACACCCATTGGACAATGGCGCTCACGGGCGGAGCGGTCATGGTTCTGCTGAATCTGATTAACCGAAGCGGAAAGCTGAACCTTTTTGTCCGCTGTCTGCTCGGTGCGGCTGTAATAACGAGCCTTGAATTTGCCGTCGGTATGATTGTTAATGTTGCACTTGGCTGGAATGTGTGGGATTATTCCGATAAAGCGTTTAATCTTTACGGTCAGATTTGTCCGCTCTTTTCGCTCGGGTGGTTTTTTCTCAGCATTCCCGCATTTTGGATTTGCGGGTTTGTTGAAGAAAAACTGAGCGGTCGGAATCATGCCGAGGCGATATAGTTCTTGATTCCTTTAACGGTTGCGGCGGCGAGGATGTCCCGGTTTTCAGCAGTTTGAAGAATTTCGCATTCTTTGGGGTTTGAAACGAAGCCGTATTCAATCAGAATGGCGGGGCATTCCTCAACTCTTGTAACCCTGAACGCATAGAAGTTTGCGCCTCTGCTGATTTTATTCTTGAATTCAACGGATTTATTCTTGTAAATTTCTTCTTTATAAGCATTAACGATGCTTGAATGAATCGCCTTTGCAAGCGGCTGAGAATAAGCCCTGTAATAGTAAGCCGATGTTCCCATGGCGGAAGCCGAACTGCTTGAATCGCAATGAACGGCGATGAACATGTCGGGGTTCTGATTTCTGACATCTTCGTTTCGCTCGGCGTAGCAGACCCATTTGTCCGCGGTTCTCGTCATAATGACCTTTGCGCCCTCGGCTTCAAGAAGCTCTTTGATTTTGGTTGCAATTGAGAGATTAATCTGCTTTTCAAGCCCGAAGGATGATGACGAAACGGCGCAGACTGCGCCCGAATCAATGCCGCCGTGACCCGGGTCGAGCATGATTGTGTAGCCGCTGAGCGATTCCGACGGCTTATGACTGATGGTGATAACAAGGTTGCCGTCGCTGTTGTATTCATAGTGGAAGCCGTAGAATTTGCCTTTGTTTGCAAGCTCAAATGAAAGAGTGGCGGTTGAATCGGCTTTATTTACCGTCCATTTGCCGCTTTTGCATACGGAGTTCATCAGCGAAAGGTTGCCTTCGGCGGAGTCTGTGTCGCTGAATACGATTTCAAAGCCCGTGCAGTCGAGCGATGAAACCGCAACGGGTCTGCCGTTATAAGATGAGTAGCTCTGACCTGTCAGCTTTGCATTGAATGAAACCGAACGGTTCATTTCAAGCACGATAACGGTTTTTCCGCTTGCCGCACTGCACGAGAGCACTTTTATCGAGTTTTTCGGCATAACATAGCCGTTTTTGATGCTGACGTGAGTAATATCTCCCATTTCGCCCGAAGCGAGACGCTCCGTTCTTGCTTTGGGCACTTTTATGCCGCTTGAAAGGATATAATAGGTGTCTCCGTCAAGCGTTGTTTCCGAAACGACATAATCAACCGTGCCTTTGAGAAGCGGAGAACAGTCGGGAACGGAAAAGGTGCTCGTGGTGTTACCGGGATAAACTTCAACATAGTTGTCGATGATTTCGCAGATTTTTGCGCTTCCGAGGCCGTAATTTTCGGTGTAATAATATTTTTGGAGCCTGTCCGCAGGTGCGTCAGTCTTGCTCTCCGACGATGAAGCGGGAGCGTCTGAAGTATTTGTATTATCCGAGGATGAAGCCGCAGTTCCCGATGAAGATGTTTCGGTCGGCTTTGCCGTTTCCGTCGGTTTTGCGGCGGTTGTCTGCGTGGTCGGGGGCGGGGGAGCGGTTACGGGCTCTTTTGCCGTCACGGTGACTTTTGCTCCCGTCATGCTCTCGGAAAGGGAATTGTATTTTGCAGTAACCTTGTAGCTTCCGAGCTTTTGCGCCGATGATGTGCTGTTCGGAGTGGGCAGTGAGGCGGTGAAGGTTGTGAAATCAGACTCGGAATCGGGAAGGGCGTTTTCGGAATCGTTTTCAATAATAACCGCCGTCATTTTATATGTTTTGCCGTTGAAGCTGACCGAAACTGAAGCGTTTTTGAGCGCAACTGCGGAAACCTCAACAAGCATTCCGCCCGGAACGGAGATATCCTCGGAGGGCGAAACGGATTTCAGAAGCTTGATTTTGTAGGTGACATTATATGTATAGGTTTTGCCCTTGTGTTCAAATTTAATCGTGTTTTTGCCCGGATTCAGCTTGCAGTCAAGCGAAAAATCGCCGTTTTTGGCAACGCTCAGCTTCTTTCCGTTGCAAACGAGGTCATAGGCGGGGCTGCTCGTGCCACGGAAAGTGATTGTTGACTGCTCAACGGTGATATCCGTTTTTGAATAATTCGTAATTGAAAAATCCTTGTCGAGCAGATATGTGTCACGCTTTGCAATATAATTGAGAACTATTTCCGCACTCGTTCCCGTCGCCTTTGAAATATCCGAAAACGGAGTGAACGCAAGCGCACGGCACATAGACATATCGGCTGATGCCGAAATCAGTTCAACCGCCGCAGTTGCTTTTTCGGTTGAAAAAGCCGAAAGACCGATGAGATTGTGGCAGAGCCAAAGCGGGCAGGATTCTTCATTCCACACCGTCTGAGCGGTTTTGAATGCCGAGTCTTTTCCGCTGTCGTGCGAAAGAAAAACGAAGTCTGCAACTGAGTTTCCGACAAGCTCAGTCACCGAATCCGAGACCTTTGAAGCATAAATCGGCTCAATGCCGACCGTCATTGACGGGTCGGTCTCCTTAATCGCCTTGCAGACGGCGGAGAGTTTCTCCGAATAGCCGCTCAGAGTTTCGTCACAGCCCGATAATATTATAAAATCAAAGTTATATTGTTTAACAAATTCTTCCGTTTTTGCGGAATCCGATGAAATATCCGCTCTTATTCCTCTGTAAAGCCCCGCTTTTTCGGCATAGCCGAGAAGCGCCGAAACCTCGGAAGCATTGTCGGCGTTCAGCTCAAAAATGACCGTGTTGAAGCCGAGCTTTGAAAAGCCCGAAAGCTCCTCTGAGCTCTTGTCGGAAAGCTCCGAATAAACGGCGGCAACTATCGAATCGGGCGCAGAGGTCTTGGGTCTGCCCTGTGCGGGCAAGGTTTCGTCGGTTGTTTCCGTTATGTCCGATGCTGTTGTTTCATCGGCGAATGATTCTTTCAGCGAATCAAATCTGCCCGTCAGAAACATTGCCGTTATAATTCCGACAATTAAAACAGCCACGGCGATTATTGAGATTATCAGAATTTTGTTCTTTTTCATTGTCCGTTCCCCGTTGAATTAATTGAGTCTTTTAAATTCCGTATTTCTTCCTTGCAGCCGCTCCGTGCCAGATCCTGATAGGAGAAAACAACAAAGCCGCTGTAATTATTATTCTTTCTGACTGATGAAAGCTGACGGGCGAGAATGTCGGTATTATCCTGCCACTCCGTTTTGCCGCTTCCTGCATTTTCGTCGGCTTTTCCGCATTTGTATGCGGCAAGCCCGCAGGCGAGCTTAACGCCCGTATTTCTTGGCAGAGAGCCCCATTTGCCGAGCAGGGAGGCGAAAGGCAGTGTCTCGTGCTTGAAGCCGAAATAGATTTGCGGAATAATCAAATCGGCATATCCGCTCCGTGAAAGCCAAAGCTCACAGTCGGCGTAAAGCTCCGATTTGTTCTTTTCAAGCTTTGCGGCGGGGCTTATGCTGACCGTCAGGCTCGAATCGGCGGTCTTGACAGCCGAATAGAGAGCCGAAACAAAGGCGTTAACGCAGTTTTGTCTCCATTGAGAAAGGCTGAGAGTGCCGCCCTCGGATTTATATTGCGAATACTGTATTTTGTCGATTGATTCCGAAGTTGACGGATAAAAATAGTCGTCAATATGTATGCCGTCAATGTCATATTTTGAGATTATTTCACGAACTCCGTCAATGATGAGCTTGTGATTTGAGGTGCAGGCGGGGTTATAATATATTCCGTTTGACAGAATACATATTGCACCGTCGGCATTGCCCGAATCAAGAAGCTTTTTTGCGGGATTTTGAGCGCTGATCAAGCTCGGGTCCTTCTTCGTTGAAACCCTGAACGGGTTTATCCAGCCGTGAACCGAAATTCCGTATTTTTTTGCGCTTTCAAGCATTACTTCAAACGGGTCAAAGCTTAAAGAAGCACCCTCCTTGCCTGCAATAAATGCCGAATAAGGATAAATTTCCGATTTATAAAAAGCGTCCGAAAATGCTCTGAGATGAACAAAAGCCGTGTTCAGCCCGCAATCCTTGATTGTTTTGAACATTTTATCGGTTTGCGCCTTGTATTCTTCTCTTGTTTTGCCCTGTGCGTTTATGTGGTCGTAGCAGGAAATCCAGACGCCTCTGAGCTCCGCTGTTTCAGCAGATGGCTTTGCGGTTGTCTGAGGATTTGTTTTCGGCGCAGAGGTTGTTGCCGCCTTTGTTGTTGTTCTGGCGGTTGTTGCTTTTTGTGAAGTCGTCTTTGCGGCAGTTGTTTTTTCGGCTGCCGAAGTGACCCTTTGAGACGGTCTTTCAGGGCTGATGACCGAAACAACCGCAGAGGTTACGCCCGTAATCACGGCTGAAATGCCGCTCTGAGCCGTGTTTTCCTCCGTTGCCGTTTCGGTTTCTTCGATTTCCGAAATATCAAGCAGAGTTTGGCTCTCGGTTAATGCCTGAGAGCTTTCCGATGCTTCGGTTTGACGGGAATGCAGTTGACATGACGGGAGCAAAAGGCATATAATTAACAGAAGCGGAATAAGCTTTTTCATTTTTGAATCCTTTCGATGTTTCCGGATTTCAACTTTAATTATATTAAAAGGGAATGATAAAAATGCCGTTTATTGTTGAATTACTGCTGATTTATTTTGCAGTTATGGCAGTCTTTTCGGTTGCGATAACCATTGCGGATAAATCCGCCGCCAAAAAGGGACGCTGGAGAGTGCCCGAAGCAACTCTGATGCTTGTCGGGCTTTTCGGCGGTGTTTTGCCGATGTATGTAACAATGAAAACAATCAGGCACAAGACGAAGCATAAAAAATTTATGATCGGTCTGCCGCTTGAAATTGCGCTTCATGCGGCGCTTGTCTGCCTGCTTGTCTGGACATTGGCAACGGGAAAAATCAATTGAATAAATGAAAAACGGCGAGCGGATGATGTTCGCCGTTTTCGTTTTTTACAGCGTGTTGAGGTCGTAAGGCGTCTGCTGATATACAAAATAATTAAGCCAATTTTCAAAGATAAGGTTCGCCGTGCTTTTCCAAGTCATTTTCGGAGTCTTTGTCGGGTCATTATCGGGGAAATAATTGAACGGAATCTTGATGTCAAGCCCTTTGTTGAGGTCACGGAAATATTCCTTTGCAAGAGTGCCTCTGTCATATTCGGAATGACCCGTTGCAAAGAAATTCCTGCACGCCATGTCCGATATCAGATGAACGCCCGCAAGCTCCGAGTAAGAGAGTATCTGCAAATCCTTAACAAGAGCTATGTCGCTTCGGCGGTTTTCGGTGTGCCTTGAATGAGGAACGAAGAATTCATCGTCAACGCCTCTCATCAGGGGATGAAACGGGTCAAGACATCTGTGAGGGAACACGCCGAAAAGCTTTTCTTCAAGCGGATATTTAGGAACTCCGTAATGATAATAAAGAGCCGCCTGCGCTCCCCAGCAGATGTGGAAAGTCGAATAGACATTCTTTTTGCTCCATTCAAATATTTCGCAAAGCTCTTCCCAATAGTCAACCTTCTCAAATTCAAGATGCTCAACGGGTGCACCCGTGACGATAAGGCCGTCATATTTCTTTTGGAATATCTCGTCAAAGGTCTTGTAGAATTTGAGCATATGTTCTTCGGATATGTTCTTGGACTTGTGGGATTTAACCTGCAAAAGCTCAATTTCAATCTGAAGCGGTGAGTTGCTCAGAAGCCTGAGAAGCTGGTTTTCGGTTTCGACCTTGGTGGGCATGAGATTCAGAATAAGAATGTTAAGCGGTCTTATATCCTGAGAAACCGCCCTGTCCTCGGTCATAACGAATATGTTTTCAGCTTCAAGTGCTTTGTGAGCGGGAAGCTCGTTTGCAATCTTTATGGGCATATCAGTATCACCTTATCGAATAGTTATTTATCGTATTCTCTTGTTTGCGGTCAGAAGCGCTTTTGACGCCGCTGATGAAATAACAAAGCCTGCGGCGGCTTCAACTGCTCCGTTAAGGCCGACAAACCATGCGAAAAATGCAAGAATGTTGTTTGCCGCCGACTGGCTGTAGAGCGAAACAAAAAAGTCGGTGCGGCTGAACAGCAGAAGAAAAGAACCGACGAAAAGCAATGTGTTGAGCAGGGGACAGCAAAGGCTTGAAACGGCGCAGGGCACGGAATTGCCCTTGCAGACTTTGGAAAGCCCCTTGAAAATCAGACCCGTGAGCAAGC
>CAYXVM010000086.1:0-8129 GCA_964468465.1 uncultured Clostridium sp. | reverse complement strand
AAACACAAAACAGCCTTCCTGTATACGGGAAAACCGTTTACGGAAAGGCTGATTTTAATTTTCATCTTATTCTTTTTTCATAAGATCGGCAATTGTTACGCCGTCAAAATAATCATTTATCAATTTCTGAAGATTGTTCCAAACGGGCAAGGTTCTGCATTCCGCCGACCTTGAGCACGGCTCTGCTCCGCATTCAAGGCATGCAACGGGCGCAAAGCCGCCCTCGGTCAGGCGCAGAATTTCGCCGATTTTGTATTCCTCGGGCTTTCGGCAAAGCCGATAGCCTCCGTTTTTGCCCTGAACGCCCTCAACAAGATGATTTTTGGTAAGAGTCGGCAAAATCCGCTCAAGATATTTCAGCGATATCCCCTGCCGTTCGGCAATGGTCTTCATCGGAATGAAACCGCCGTCGCTGTTTTCCGCAAGGTCAATCATCACCCTGAGAGCATATCTTCCCCTGGTTGATACTATCACCGTTTTATGCCTCCTGTTTTTATTTTTAGCCCCGTTTTTACGAGAAACAATCCTCTGATCCTTGGTCAGATCAACGGCTTTTTGGAGAACAAATTTATCTCCGAACCTCTCGATTCTCGCATAGTGACCCGTGACGACAAATTCACAGCCGAGAACCTCGGCACGCTTTAACAGCCTGGCAAATTTCATATAGCGGTTGCAGTCGATGCACGGATTCGGAGTTTTCCCGTTTTCATAGCAGTCAACGAACTTGCGGATAACCGTCTCTTTGAATTCCTTTGTGAAATTAAACACATAAAAGGGCATTCCGAGCTGATAAGCAACGCTTCTTGCGTCCTCAACATCGTCGAGTGAACAGCAGGTGTGGGAGCGTTCAACTACCGCATCCTCGTTATCATAAAGCTTCATCGTACAGCCGATACATTCAAATCCGTTGTCTGCGGTCAGCTTTGCGGCAAGGCTTGAATCAACGCCGCCGCTCATGGCGATAAGCGCTTTCATCGTTAATTTTCGCAGCAATGACCGCAGCTTTCGCAGTCGGGGAACTGAGAATGATCGTATTCAATTCCGTTTTTATCGTAATAATCTTTGATTGCGGATTTGATTGCCTCCTCGGCAAGCACCGAACAATGAAGCTTGTGCGCAGGCAGGCCGTCGAGAGCCTCTGCAACAGCCTTGTTGGTGAGGGTAAGAGCCTGTGAAAGCGGCTTGCCCTTTATCATCTCGGTTGCCATTGAGCTTGACGCAATCGCCGAGCCGCAGCCGAAGGTTTCAAATTTCACATCTTCGATTATATCATCTTTGATTTTCAGATAGATTTTCATTATATCTCCGCACTTGGCGTTGCCGACCTCGCCGACTCCGTCTGCATTTTCGATAACGCCGACATTTCTCGGATTGCGGAAATGATCCATTACCTTTTCACTGTATAATGCCATGGTGAATCCTCACTTAATAATAAATTCTCGTTTCCCCGCCTCAAGATCGCTCCACACGGGAGACATTTTTCTCAGATAATCAACCACTTCGGCAGTTGCTTTGATTATATGATCGACCTCATCGGCGGTATTTTCATCGCCGAGAGAAAGGCGCAGAGAGCCGTGGGCTATTTCATGCGGTCTGCCCAAAGCAAGCAGAACATGGCTCGGGTCAAGCGAACCCGAGGTGCACGCAGAGCCTGACGAAGCGGAAATTCCCTTGTCATCGAGCAAAAGCAGGAGCGATTCGCCCTCGATGCCCTCAAAGCAGAAGTTGACATTGCCGGGCAGACGGTTTTCCCTGCCGCCGTTCAAAACGGAATGAGGAATTTTTGAAAACCCGTCAATAAGTCTGTCTCTCAGAGCGGAAATTTTGACGGCGTTTTCATCAATTTTTGCGCAGGCGTCCTCAAGAGCCGCCGCCATGCCCATAACTGCAGGAATATTCTCGGTTCCCGCTCTTTTGCCTCTCTCCTGCCCTCCGCCGTAGATAATGTTTTCAAGACGTATGCCTTTTTTGGAATAAAGCACCCCGATTCCTTTCGGCCCGTGGAATTTATGAGCCGAGAGCGACAGCATGTCTATATTTTGCTTTTCAACATTAATTTTCAGATGCCCTGCCGCCTGAACGGCGTCGGTATGGAACAAAACGCCGCTTTCTCTGCACACCCTGCCGATTTCTTCAACGGGCTGAACCGTTCCGATTTCGTTGTTAGCATACATGACGGTGACAAGACAGGTGTCGGGTCGGATTGCAGCTTTGACCTGCTCGGCGGTCACGAAGCCGTCACCGCTGACGGGCAGAAGCGTTATCTCAAAGCCTTGTTTTTCAAGCGATTCAAGCGTATGCAGAACCGCATGATGCTCAATTGCGGTTGAAATAATATGCTTTTTATTTTTTCTCTCTCCCGCCCTCGCCGCGGAAACGATAGCCTGATTATCAGCCTCGCTTCCGCCCGAGGTGAAGGTTATTTCCTTAGCCGAGCATCCGATGCATTTTGCGATGCGTTCTCTTGCGCCTAAAAGCGCCTCCGCCGCCCTCTGACCGTCGGAATGAAGGCTTGACGGGTTGCCGTATATCTCGTCAAAATACGGCATCATCGCATTAATTGCCGCCTTGCTCATTTTGGTTGTTGCGGCATTATCGGCATATATTCTCATTGCAAAGGTTCCTTTCGTTTTGGTTGGTTTTAGTTATTAATCGGCAAAAAGAGGAGTTGACAGGTATCTGTCGCCCGTATCGGGGAGCAGAACCGCAATTGTTTTGCCCTCGTTTTCGGGGCGTTTTGCAAGCTCAATTGCCGCCCATGCTACGGCTCCCGATGAAATGCCGACAAGAACGCCTTCCTTTTTACCTATAAGCTTTCCGGTTGCAAATGCGTCCTCGTTTGAAACCGGAATGATTTCGTCATAAACAGATGTGTTGAGAACCTCGGGAACAAAGCCTGCGCCGATTCCCTGAATCTTATGCGCTCCGGCAACTCCCGTTGAAAGCACCGCCGAGGTTGCAGGCTCAACTGCAACAACTTTGACGGTTGATTTTTTCGATTTCAGATATTCGCCGACGCCCGTAACCGTTCCGCCCGTGCCGACGCCCGCAACGAAGATATCAACCTCGCCGTCGGTGTCCTCATAGATTTCGGGGCCCGTTGTATCTCTGTGAGCCTTTGGGTTGGCGGGATTGACAAACTGACCGGGAATAAAGCTGTCGGGAATCTCTGCGGCAAGCTCGTTTGCCTTTGCAATTGCTCCCTTCATTCCCTTTGCGCCCTCACTGAGCACAAGCTCTGCACCGTAAGCCTTCATGAGCTGACGGCGTTCAACCGACATGGTGTCGGGCATTACGATAATGATTCTGTAGCCTCTTGCCGCCGCAACAGCCGCAAGGCCGATGCCCGTGTTGCCGCTTGTCGGCTCAATGATAACCGAATTCGGCTTGAGCTTTCCGCTCACCTCTGCATCATCAATCATTGCCTTTGCAACTCTGTCTTTAACAGAGCCTGCGGGGTTGAAATATTCAAGCTTTGCAACGATTTTTGCTTTAAGTCCGAATTCTTTCTCAATGTGTGTGAGTTCAAGAAGCGGGGTCTTTCCGATAAGCTCATCAGCTGTTTTATATATCTTTGACATAATAATTATCTCCTGTTTCTTTTGTTTTAATTATTTGATTGCCGCAAAACCGTTTTCAAGGTCTGCAATGATATCGTCAATATGTTCCGTGCCGATTGAAAGTCTGATTGTGCCGGGAGTGATGCCCTGATCGGCAAGCTCCTCCTCGGTAAGCTGGCTGTGGGTTGTTGTTGCGGGATGGATTACAAGGCTCTTGACATCCGCAACATTGGCAAGCAGAGAAAAGATTTTGAGGTTATCGATGAATTTATGAGCGTTCTCAACGCCGCCTTTAATCTCAATTGTGAATATCGAAGCTCCGCCGTTCGGGAAATATTTTTCATAAAGCGCATGGTCGGGATGATCGGGAAGCGACGGGTGGTTAACCTTCTCAACAAGCGGATGATTTGAAAGATATTCAACAACCTTTTTCGTGTTCTCGGCGTGGCGTTCGATTCTCAGCGAAAGCGTTTCGGTTCCCTGAAGAAGCAGGAAAGCCGCAAACGGAGAAATGCAGGCACCCGTGTCACGGAGCAGAACCGCTCTGATATAAGTTACGAAAGCGGCGGCGCCCACAACCTCGGTAAAGGTTACGCCGTGATAGCTGGGGTTCGGAGCGGCGATTGCGGGGTAATTACCCGAAGCCGCCCAATCAAATTTGCCCGAATCAACAATGATTCCGCCGAGGGTTGTTCCGTGACCGCCGATGAATTTTGTTGCGGAATGAACAACAACATCAGCGCCGTGCTCAATCGGTCTGATAAGATAAGGCGTGCCGAAGGTATTGTCAACGACAAGGGGCAGACCGTGCTTGTGAGCAAGCTGTGCAAGTGCATCAATATCGGGTATATCGATGTTGGGGTTGCCGAGAGTTTCAATATAAATCGCTCTTGTATTTTCTTTTATTGCATTTTCAATTTCCGCAAGGTCATGAATGTTAACAAAGCTTGCGGTTATTCCGAAGCCCGGCAAGGTGTGGGCAAGCAGATTGTAGCTGCCGCCGTAAATTGTCTTTTGAGCAACGATGTGGCCGCCGTTCTGAGCGAGAGCCTGGAGAGTGTAATTAATTGCCGCAGCGCCCGAAGCAAGAGCAAGAGCCGCAACGCCGCCCTCAAGAGCGGCTATTCTCTTTTCAAAAACATCCTGAGTGCTGTTTGTTAGTCTGCCGTAAATGTTGCCTGCATCCTGCAAGCCGAATCTTGCCGCCGCATGGGCGCAGTCATGGAAAACATAAGATGTTGTTGCATAAATGGGAACGGCTCTTGAATCGGTTGCGGGGTCGGCGGTCTCCTGACCGACATGAAGCTGGAGTGTTTCAAATTTATATTCTGACATAATTATTATTTCCTTTCATTATTGAATGTTGTTGCAGTTTAACAGAATTTACAGAAACAACAGCACATTCGTCCGAAACGGAAATTGGCTCTTACGAGCTTTTCAAATAATATCTTCTTGTGTTTACTCATTTTTACCGCCTACCTATTAGGTTGGTATTATGTTATCACATAATTCCTACCTTGTCAATAGGTAATTTGGTTTTTATGAAATTTTTTATTGTTTGTTTCTCCGCTCAACGCCGAAACGGGCGTTAACAGCCGGTAAAACGGTGAAATATTAATAATGTATTAAAATTATTTATAAAAAAGCGTGTCAAATACTTGAAATTTTTTAAGAATATGGTAGAATTGTTTTGATTTTGTTTTCTGAAAGTTATGGGAAGATAAAATCAATTATTACTATCTCTTTTGCTCGGCTTTATCAGCAACGAGTTATTATAGACAAGTTTAAAGAACAGAGA
Source organism: uncultured Clostridium sp. (assembly GCA_964468465.1). Lineage (GTDB taxonomy): Bacteria > Bacillota > Clostridia > Oscillospirales > Acutalibacteraceae > CAG-177. The sequence goes on along the minus strand of CAYXVM010000086.1, from coordinate 2,771 downwards.
GGTCATGTAATGGAATTTCTTTTTGAAAACTTATTTAATTTCACATGGCAGCAGCTTGTCATGTGCCTGCTCGGCGGATTGCTTATCTACCTTGCCATCAAGAAGGAAATGGAGCCTACGCTCCTGCTTCCCCTCGGCTTCGGCGCAATCCTCGTTAACCTGCCGCTTTCGGGCGCAATCGACCAGATGGTCGGCGATGCGGTCGAGCGTGGTGCTCTGAGCGTTTTGTTTGACGCCGGTATCACCAACGAGCTGTTCCCGCTCATTTTGTTTATCGGCATCGGCGCAATGATCGATTTCGGCCCGCTGCTCTCAAACCCGAAGCTTATGATTTTCGGCGCTGCGGCTCAGTTCGGTATTTTCTTCACGCTCTGCCTCGCTTCGGTATTCTTCCCCATCAACGATGCGGCTTCAATCGCCATCATCGGCGCAGCTGACGGCCCGACTTCAATCGTCGTTGCTCAGAAGCTCAATTCGCAGTATCTCGGCGCAATTATGGTTGCGGCATATTCATACATGGCGCTTGTTCCCATAATTCAGCCGCCCGTTATCAAGCTGCTCACCACCAAAAAAGAGCGTTTGATCCGTATGCCCTATAAGCCCAAAGAGGTTAAGAAGATAACAAAAATTCTTTTCCCGATTGTTATTACCATCATCGCAGGCTTCGTTGCTCCCGCTTCGGTCAGCCTTGTCGGCTTCCTGATGTTCGGCAACCTCATCCGTGAATGCGGAGTTCTTGATTCGCTCTCAGAGACGGCTCAGAAGGTTCTCGCAAACCTTGTCACAATTTTCCTCGGCATCACGATTGCTTCAAAAATGCAGGCGGAGCAGTTCCTCAAGAAAGAGACTCTGCTCATCCTCTTCCTCGGACTTATCGCATTTATCTTTGACACCGCAGGCGGCGTTCTGTTCGCAAAATTCATCAACCTGTTCCTTAAAAAGGACAAGAAGATTAACCCGATGATCGGTGCGGCGGGTATCTCAGCGTTCCCGATGTCCGGCAGAATCGTTCACAAGATGGGTCTTCAGGAAGATCCTCAGAACTTCCTGCTCATGCAGTCAATCGGCGTTAACGTTTCAGGTCAGATTGCATCGGTTATCGCAGGCGGTCTGATACTCAATTTCTTCATGAAGTAAGGAGAGAATAAATATGGAACCTATGAATTTTATTTACAATCTTTCCTACATGGGAAAAGGAATGCTCTGCATAATGATTGTTATGGGCGTGCTTATCGTCTTAACCACGCTCCTTAACAAAATTGCTTCCGGCACAGGCAAAAAGAAAGATGACGAGAGCAAAAAAGGCTGAGCAATTCAATCAATAAAATGATTCACCCCGACAGTTTCGGAAATCCGAAGCCGTCGGGGTGATTTTTTCTGTAAACATTCAAAAACGGCTTGTATCGAAGAAACGATACAAGCCGCTTTTCGCATATGCGAATTATTTATTGATATTTGCTTTGAGGGTTTCAAGCTCCTCTTTGAGAGTTGCGGGAAGTCTGTCAAACTTGCCGAAGAATTCCTCGATGCCCTTAACCTCTTCTTTCCAGAGCTCGGGATCAACGCTGAGGATTTCCTTAAGCTGAGCATCGCTGACCTCGTCCTCGATTCCCTTGAGGTTGATATCCTCAGCCTTGGGAACATAACCGATGGGAGTTTCAACGGCGTCAACCTTGCCTTCACAGCGGTCGATAATCCAATCAAGAACACGGAGGTTATCGCCGAAGCCCGGCCACAGGAAATTGCCCTCGTCATCCTTGCGGAACCAGTTAACATTGAAGATCTTGGGAGCCTTCTCGGGGTCGAGAGAAGCGCCGATATCGATCCAATGCTGCCAATAATCAGCCATGTTGTAGCCGCAGAACGGAAGCATAGCCATGGGATCACGCCTTACAACGCCAACTGCGCCCGAAGCCGCCGCTGTTGTTTCGGAAGCCATGATTGAGCCGACGAATACGCCGTGGTTCCAATCTCTTGACTGATAAACCAGCGGAGCAAGCTTTGCTCTTCTGCCGCCGAATACGAATGCGGAAATGGGAACGCCGTTGGGATTCTCAAACTCGGGGCTTATGCAGGGGCAGTTCTTTGCGGGAGCGGTGAAGCGGCTGTTGGGATGAGCGCCTTTCTCCTCGCTTGTCTTGCCGTTCCAAGGATTGCCCTTCCACTCGATTGCGTTCTCGGGCGGATTCTTGTCAAGACCTTCCCACCAAACGGTATTATTATCAAGATTAAGAGCAACATTCGTGAAGATAGTGCCCTTCTTTGTTGAAGCAAGAGCGTTGGGGTTGGACTTTTCGTTGGTTCCGGGAGCAACGCCGAAGAAACCGTTCTCGGGGTTGATGGCGTAAAGTCTGCCGTCCTCGCCCTTTCTGATCCATGAAATATCGTCGCCTACGCACCAAACACGGTAGCCGTCCTTATAATATCCCTCGGGAGGAATAAGCATTGCAAGGTTGGTCTTGCCGCAGGCTGAGGGGAACGCTGCGCAGATGTATTTGATTTCGCCGTTGGGCTTCTGGAGGCCGAGAATGAGCATATGCTCAGCCTGCCAGCCCTCGTTTTTGCCCTGATATGAAGCAATTCTGAGAGCGAAGCACTTCTTGCCGAGAAGAACGTTTCCGCCGTAACCGGAGTTAACGGAAATAATGGTGTTATCCTGCGGGAACTGGCAGATATATCTCTTTTCTTCGTCGATGTCGCACTTGCAATGGAGACCTCTTACAAAATCGTCGCTGTCGCCGAGAGCGTCAAGAACCTTGGTGCCGACTCTT
>CAYXVM010000085.1:0-8157 GCA_964468465.1 uncultured Clostridium sp. | reverse complement strand
GAAAGCCGCCCAAGCCCATTTCTTTGAATATATCGATCTGTCGGCAAAGCTCGCCGCCCTCAAGGCGGCTGTTCCATGCCCAGAACGGAGTTGCTCTGTATTCGCTTGTGGGATTTCTGAAAAGCTCATCGTTCAAGGTTTTTTCTGCGTTTTTCTTATAAAGCATATTTGCTATCTCCTTTATTCACGGTTTGGATGTTTATAAAGCGGTTTATCCTCGCTCGGGGTGTTCCAATTTATATAATTATTGCGTTCGGCGTAATACCATTCCATTTCAAACATCTTTGCGCTCTCATCAACGGGAACATAGAGCTGACCTCTGTCAAAATAAGGCTCGGCAGACATTTCAACCGTGCCGAGGTCGGTTTTTGCAAAGCGGTTTCCGACGGTGAAAACGGCTTTTCTGCCGTAAGCCTCGCAGGAGAGGGTGTCGGTCTCCTTGATGACCTTGCCGCCGATTGCCTGAATCAGAACGCCGAACGGCGCAAACCAAATCCCGTTTTTATTTTGCGCATAGACCTCACGGGCTGATATTTCAAGCATTCTGCCCTTGAATGCCATTTTAGTCCAATCGTAAACGGGAGCAAGCGCATAGGGAGTTATGATGTCATTTTCTTTGTCAATTGAGAAGCGGTCAACGATTCTGCCGTCGCCGAGATAGGCGGTTGCGGTCAGAATGTTTCCGTCAATTTCAACTATGGAATAAAGACCCGTGTGTTCCTCCTGCGGATAGAAGCAGGAATGCCAGACCTTCTGGCAGTTGGAATGATAAATATTTCCGCCGCCGTTGCCCGCTATGTAGTGAACCGTTCCCTCAGACGGGCGGTCAAACAGCTCGTCGCCCTTTGTCGGAAAGGTTCGTGCAAACGAATGCTCGTGACCGGCGAACAGAATATCAAGTCTGCCGTCCTCAATGGGCTTTCTCAGCCAGGGGTAACCGTCATTGTTCTGACCCTCGGGCATGACGGGATAAATCGGGAAATGATATGTGCCGAGCTTCCATTTTTTATTGCTTTTCTGCAAATCGTCAAACGCCCAGGGCGCAACCTTTTCGGGGGCGTTGATGCCCATAATCAGAAAATGTGCGTCGCCGTAGTCGAAAGAATAATTTTCGGTTGTGTAGCCCTCGGGGCCGTTCATTGGATAGGACGGCTCAAACTGAAAATCGAAAAAATCAGCGTGTTCAAGATAAAATTTTCCGACGGGCTCGGGAAAATATGAAAGAAATCCACGGTTGTCGTGATTGCCCGTCGTCATCATATAAGGAATGCTTTCAATTATTCCTTTAAGCCCCTCAAACATTCCGTTCCATTGAAGCTCGTTCTGACCGTTGTCGCAGTTGTCGCCGACGGTCAGAATGAATCTGCATTCGGGATGCTTTTTCAGAGCGTCTTTCAGCAGTTCGCCGACCTTGCCGTAATCCGGCAGATGGCAGGGATTGCCTTTCTGATGGTCGGTGATGACGAGAAAGCTGAATTTCCCGATGTTCTCAGGCTCGGTTTCAAAAGAAAATTCATCGCTTCGGTTTTCCTCCGAGCCGACGGTGTAGACATATCTTGTTCCCGGTTCAAGCCCCGAAAGCCTAACGGAATAATAGTTGCTGATGTCGATATCGCTTTCTTTTCGCCTGCAATCTGCGTTGAGCCGACACCAATCGGTTTCATTTTCTTTTCTGAAATTAATAAACCCCGAGTCAACCTCAACGCTTGTCCTCCATATAACCGCCGCCTCTGTTTTCGGGTCTCCGCAAAATGAGAGCATTATATGGTCGGGGCAGGGCGTTGAGCCTCTCTCGGGCTTAAAAAAATTACCGTTTTTATCAATCATTTATGAAATCTCCAAAGTGTATGGTTTGATTCAATTTTAGTTATTTTACACAGCTTTGTCAATAAGAAGCTGAAAAGATTGTTAACTTTTTTCAAAAAGTATTGATTTTTCATATTATATTATATATAATCTATAATGTAAAAAAGTTTTGAATTGCCGCAATGCGGCAGAACATATTTTTAGGGGGACATACCATGAAAAAATTAATTAAAGCTTCGGCGGTTATCACGACGCTGATAATTGCCGCCATGAGCCTGATTATTCCCGTTTCGGCGGCAGGCGAGAGCTATCTCACCATTGTTGAAAACGGAGCAGGTGCCTCCGTTACAAAATGCATCACGGGCGCAAGGGGAGAAATCAACATTCCCGCAACCTACAACGGGCTTCCCGTTACGCAGATAGGCAAAAACGCCTTCAAGGGCTGCACGCTCATTACAAGGGTGACCGTTCCCGCAAGCGTAACCAAGGTCGGCAGCAACGCTTTTGACGGTTGCACGGCGATTGAATCCGTTGAATTTGCCGGCACGGCTTGCACATTTGACCCTGCCGTTTTCATTCATTGCAGCAGCCTTGAAAGAATTACGCTTCCCTCGGGGCTGACGGCAATTCCAAACGAAGCGTTTTCCGACTGCACCTCGCTTTCTCAAATCAATATTCCGTCAACGGTTACTCTTATCGGCACCGAGGCGTTCGCAACCTGCGTGTCGCTGACCGAAATCAATATTCCCGCATCCGTCAATGTGATAAAGACAAACGCATTTCTCGGCTGCAGCGGAATCAAGCGGTTCAATGTTGCTTCGGGCAACTGGGTTTACAGCAGCGTCGGCGGAGTGCTTTACGGAGCTTATGAAAGCCCTTATGACACAAGCAAGACAAATCCCGTGACCGACAAGGCGGTTATCTGCTATCCGTCTGCGGCAACGGCTTCGCAATATACCGTTGCAGACGGAACAAAAATCGTCTCAGACGCCGCCTTTGCCGACTGCACGAATCTGACGAAAATCAATCTTCCGAACGGTGTTTATGCAATAAAGGCTTATGCTTTTGATAACTGCACAAAGCTTTCATCTTTCGTTATTCCCTCAACGGTCAAAACAATCGGCTCAATGGCTTTCGGCAGAACCACAGCGCTGAAAACAATCACAATCCCCGGTTCGGTCACCGATTTTGAGAGTGCATTTTATTCATCGGGGCTTACAAGCGTAACAATTGAAAACGGCGTTAAGACAATCGGCATAAAGAGCTTTGAAAATTGCAAATCATTGACTTCGGTTAACATTCCCGACAGCGTTGAAACGATAAAATCGGGAGCTTTCTACGGCTGCTCGTCGCTCGCTTCTCTGACAGTTCCTTCAAGCGTTGCGACTATCGGAACGGGCGCATTTTCGGGCTGCACGGCGCTGACGCTGACCGTTGACAAAGACTCTGCGGCGCATAAGTACGCCGTCAGCAATTCAATTCCGGTTGTTCTCAGAGGCGTAAATCCTCCCGCTCAGAAAGAAATTGTTTCAATAAGCGTTAACAGCACGCCGAGCAAGACGAGTTATAATTATAAAGATACTCTCAACACCTCGGGTCTTTCAATCGGTGTTCATTATAATGACGGCACATCCGAAGTTATTTCAAGCGGCTTCACCGTCAGCCCGACCAAGCTTTCAAATACGGGAACGCAGGAAATTACCGTTACCTATAAGGGTTTCACAACCTCGTTCGATGTCAGCGTTTCCTATGCGTGGTGGCAGATACTTATCAGAATCTTCCTTCTCGGATTCCTCTGGTATTGATTGATTTTGCAGGATTGAAAAGTATTTCTTGCAAATTTTGGAATTTTGGTTTATAATGAATGGGTAATGAATCACTGCGGTCAGATTTCAACCGCAGAGATAATAACAGGAGGTTAATATGAAAAAGAAAACAGCAATCGTAATTTCCCTTTTGCTTGCATTTGCAATGCTTTTCTGCACCGCCTGCGGTTCTCAGAACGGCGAAACGGGCGATGTCTCAGGCAATGACGCACCCGCCGCTCAGAATATTGCAAAGATTAAAGTCGGCACGGGCGGCAACACGGGAACATATTACAGCTTCACCACCGCCGTTGCTCAGCTTCTGAATACTGCTGACTACAGCTTTGAGGTTCTCTCAACAGGCGGCTCACAGGCTAACATTGAGGGCATTGAAGACGGCGACTATCAGATGGCAATCGTTCAGAACGATGTTATGAACTATGCCTATGAGGGCACTAACGGATTTAATGAAAAAATAACCTCTTTCTCAGCCGTCGGCTGTGTTTATCCCGAGGTTTGCCAGCTTGTTGCTACCAAGGCTTCGGGCATCAAGTCGGTTGCCGACCTTAAAGGCAAGAATGTTGCCGTCGGCGACGCAGGTTCGGGCGTTTACTATAACGCAACTCAGATTCTTGCAGCAGCAGGAATCGATATCGATAAGGATATCAACAAGACTGCCGCTTCGTTCGGCGATTCAGCAACTCAGCTTAAAGACGGCTCAATTGACGCCGCTTTCATCACTGCCGGCACTCCCACTCCGGCTATCACGGAGCTTGCCACGGCGGCTGATGTCGTTGTTGTTGACCTTGGCGACGAGGTTATCGCAAAGCTCAAGGCTGATTATCCGTTCTATGCAGAATATGAGATGACAAGCGCAGATTATCCCTTCATCACCGAGCCCGTCAAGACCGTTGCAATCATGGCAACCTTTGTTGTTACCAATGATATGAGCGAGGAGCAGGCTTATCAGATCACCAAAACTCTTTGGGAGAAACAGCCCGATATCGCTGTTGCTCACGCAAAGGGCAAGGAAATGAAAACCGACATTGCCGTTTCGGCAATCGGCAATATTCCGCTTCATCCCGGCGCAGAGAAATACTATAAGGAAATCGGCGTTATCTGATTTTTGATAAAATGATTTAACAATCAACATGCCGCAATTGTTTGATTGCGGCATGTTCTCTTTAAAAAATAAAAATGAAAGGGGTAAATGCAATGGATGAGATAAAAACAGGCGTTGCGGAACCTGAAGAGGTTGATTCCGAATCAATAATGCAGGAATTTGACCGAGAGAGCAATGTCAGAGTTTTTACGGGTTGGCGCAAAAAAATAATTACCGCTTTGATGGCGGGCTTCAGCATTTATATGATTGCAATGGCGCTTGTTTTCCCGACGGCTACGAAATATACGAAGCTCACAACCTTTATGGCTTTTATTGCTTTTATCGGATATTTAATTTTCCCCGCTTATAAGAAACAAACCAAGAAAATAAACTATGTTCCTTTTTATGATATTATTCTTGCCGTTGTCAGCGCAGGAAGCTTCCTTTATTATACAATTTTTCAGGAAGATATCATCAGAATGAGCAAGCGAATCGGAACGCTTCAGATAATTGTTGCTCTTGTTGCAATTCTGCTGCTTGTTGAGCTTGTCCGCCGTGCGGTCGGTCTGCCGATTATTTTTGTTGCAGGCGCATTCGTAGTTTATGCGGCGGTCAGGGCTTATACCGATAACCCCAACACGGCTTTGAGAAATCTTATGTACGGTCTGTTCTATGATGTTTCAAACGGTCTTTTCTCAACTCCTGTCTATGTCTGCACGACCTTTATCGTCTTGTTTATTATTCTCGGTGCGCTTCTTGAGAGAACGGGCATCGGCACATTCTTCGTTGACCTTGCAAACTCAGTTGCGGGCGCATCAATAGGCGGCCCTGCAAAGGTTGCGGTTATTTCGAGCGCACTTGAGGGAATGTATTCGGGTTCTTCGGTTGCAAACACCGTCGGAAGCGGCTCAATAACAATTCCCATGATGAAAAAAACGGGCTACAAGCCCGAGTTCGCCGCAGCGGTTGAAGCCGCCGCATCAACGGGCGGTCAGATAATGCCGCCGATTATGGGAGCCGCAGCGTTCCTGATGTCTGAAATGACCGAAATTCCCTACGCATCAATTGCGGTTGCGGCAATTCTTCCTGCCGCTCTCTATTTCACAAGCATATTCCTTATGATTCATTTTGAGGCAAAGAAGCTTGGCCTTAAAGGTCTCCCGAAGGACGCTATTCCGAGCTTTTTCAAGCTGATTCTCAGAAACGGCTATCTGCTTCTGCCTATCGTTGTTCTCGTTATCTGCATGAATTTCTTCAGCGCAGGTGTTTCGGCGTGCTTTGCGATTCTCAGCTCGCTTGTTGTCAGCCTTGTTCCGCATCATGTCACGAAGTCAACGGCATGGAGACTGCTTATCCCCGTTATCCCCGTTGCCGTAACTCTCGGAATCTGGCTGCCCACGGGCAGAGCAAATATGCAGATTGCGGTTTTTGCCGGCATGATTGCCTGCGCCCTGCTTTCATTCGTTTCAAAGGGTCATGCGCCGCTTGATCCTCAAACGGTTATCGGCTCTCTTGAAAACGGAGCGAAAAACACCGTCGGCGTTGCCGTTGCCTGCGGTATGGCAGGTCTGATTTCGGGCGTTGTTACCATGACCGCCCTCGGTCAGCTCCTTATCAACACCCTTGTTCCCATTGCGGAAAACAGCACCTTCCTTGCACTTGTTCTGACAATGCTTTGCTGCATCGTGCTCGGCATGGGCGTTCCGACAACGGCGAACTATGTTATCATGGCAACCATAACTGCGCCGATTCTGATAAATATGGGAATTCCGCTTTTTGCGGCGCATATGTTTGTTTTCTATTTCGGCATCGTTGCCGATATCACTCCTCCCGTTGCCCTAGCGGCTTATGCCGGCTCGGCTATCGCAAAGTCGAATCCGCTCAAAACGGGAGTCACCGCAACCCGATTGGCAATTACGGCATTTATTGTTCCTTATATATTTGCCTACAGCCCCGAAATGCTGATTGTCGGCTCGGATAAGCCGTGGTATGAAATCGTTCTGCTCATCATAACCGCACTTCTCGGCATTTATGTTATCTCCGCAGGCATGGAGGGCTACATGAACCACCATATGCCTTGGTGGCAGAGAATTGCGGCGCTTGCAGGCGGTCTGCTCATGGTTATTCCGGGATATAAGACCGACCTTGCAGGACTTGTGCTTATCGCTGTTGTTCTTGCGCTCCAGTTTATCGGCAAGAAAAAAGACGGCGGACAGCCGGAAAAGATATCCGAAGCCGCCTGAAAAATCACAGTTTAACATCAAAAACCGCCGAGGTCATTCGACTTCGGCGGTTTTAAGTTTATTCAGATATTCAATATCTTTTTTTGTCAAATCGGCTTTTTCAAGCAGATCAGGGCGGCGTTCAAGAGTCCTTTTGAGGCTCTGTTCTCGCTGCCATTTCTGAATGTTGGCGTGGTGACCCGATATCAGCACGTCGGGAACTTTTTCTCCGTGCCATTCATAGGGGCGGGTGTACTGAGGATATTCAAGCAGACCCGAATAATGGCTTTCAAGCGTGAAAGCGTCCTCGTTCGCAAGCACTCCGGGCAGCATTCTTGAAATGCTGTCTGCAAGAATGAGTGCGGGAAGCTCTCCGCCGGTCAGCACATAATCGCCGATTGATATTTCTTCATCAACAATTTCATCAATCACCCGCTGGTCAACGCCCTCATAGTGACCGCAGAGCAGAACGAGATTATCGAGCTTTGAAAGCTCCTTGACCCGCTCCTGAGTGAGCGTTTTCCCCTGAGGGGAGAGATAGATAAGATGCGGGCGTTTGCCGATTTCTTCACACAGGGAATTGAAGCAGTCAAAAATCGGCTGAGTCTGCATTATCATTCCCGTGCCGCCGCCGTAGGGCGCATCGTCAACTCTGTTATGCTTATCCAGCGTATAATCCCGAATGTTGCGGCAGTTTATCTCAACGCAGCCGTTGGCTCTTGCTCTGCCGATAATGCTTTCGCTCAGAACGCTTTCGCACATCTCGGGGAAAAGCGTTAAAATATCAATCCTCATCGTCAAAAATACCTTTCAGGGGTCTTATCAGAATACGGTTTTCGGCAACATCGGTGTCAATAACAACATCGGGGATTGAGGGAATGAGATATTCTCTGCCCGATTTGTCGGTTATGTGCCAGACATCGTTTGCGCCCGTTTCGCTGACATCCGTGAGCGTTCCGTAGGATTTTTCGGGCGAATCTGCGTCAAGCACCTCACAGCCGATAAGCTCCGCAATGAAAAAGCTGCCCTTGGGAAGCTTTGCGTCGCTTCGCTTCATCCAAAGGATTTTTCCTCTGAGCTTCTGCGCCTGCTCAACGGTGTCAACACCCTTGATTGAGAGCAAAACAATATTGCCGTGCGACCTTGCCGATTTAATCTCAGCCGCACAGCATCCCTTGCTGTCATAATACAGAGTTTTGAATTTTGAAACAAAATCGGGTGT
>CAYXVM010000084.1:0-8186 GCA_964468465.1 uncultured Clostridium sp. | reverse complement strand
GTTTCAGGCAGGCGATGCCCGAAATTTTCCTTGAACGCAGGGATTCGATGGAAGAATATGAAAGCGGAAACTACCCCGCAAGGGTCACTCTCGGAAAGAATTTCAGAAGCCGCAGAGGCGTTACCGAAACGGTTAATTTCATATTCAGCCAAATTATGAGCAAAGAAGCGGGCGGGCTTGAATACGACAAAAACGAGCGGCTTGAAGCCGCCGCAGATTATCCCGAAAGCTCCGAGCCCGACGCTGAGCTTTGCCTTATTGAAGCGGGAAAAGAGAATTCTCTTTCCGCTCAGGCAAAATACACCGCAGATTATATTGAAAAAGCCGTTTCGGGCCGATTGACCGTAACGGACGGCGGCGAACAGAGAAAAGCCCGCTACGGGGACTTTTGCCTGCTTCTCAGGAGCGTTAAGGGCAACGCTTTTGCATTTACCTCCGAATTTGAAAAAAGAGGGATTCCGTTCAGCTGTGAGGCGGGTGAAGTTTTTCTTTCCTCTCCCGAAATAACCTTTGTTTTCTCTCTGCTGAAAATCATCGACAACCCCGTTGACGACATTCCTCTGACGAGCGTTATGCTCTCGCCCGTTTTCGGCTTCACGCCCGACGACCTTGCCGAGATGAGAGCCAACGAGCGCAGCGGTTCGATTTATCATTGCCTTGTTACCGCCGAAAGCAACGGAAATAAAAAGGCTTCGGCTTTTCTTGAAAGCATCCGTCAGATGCGGTGCGTTGCCGCAACGGTCAGCGTCGGCGAGCTTGTGCGCAGGCTGATTGAAGAAACGGGAATGCGGGCAATTGTCGGAGCAATGAAAAACAGCGAAAAAAGATTAAAAAATCTCAACAGCTTTATCGACCTTGCAAATAAATATGAAACTTCGGGAAAAAGAAGCGTTTCGGGCTTCATCCGCTATATCGGCGGAATTTCCGAAAGCGGAGGAAAGATTGAAGCCCCATCTCCCGGAAACGACGGCGGAAACAGCGTTAAAATAATGACCGTTCACAAGAGCAAGGGTCTTGAGTTCCCCGTGTGCTTCCTTGTCGGGTGCGAAAAGAAATACAATGAATTGTCTTTAAGAGACGATTTGCCCATTTCTCCTGAGAGCGGAATCGGCATCAAAACAACCGAAAACGGCGCAAAATTTGACACTCTGCCGAGGCTTGCGGCGGCAATGGAAATCAAAAAAGCCGCCCGTTCCGAGGAACTCCGTGTGCTTTATGTAGCGCTCACCCGCCCGAAAGAAAAGCTCATTATCACGGCGGCATCGGATAATTGGAATAACAAGCTGTGCAAGCTTGCTTCTCTCGTGCGTGACGGCAGCAAAACAGACCCGTTCACCGTCGGCGAATTTACAAGCTATGCAGACTGCATTGTTTCCGCTCTGATGAAGCATCCCGACGCCCATTTGCTGAGAAATGCGGCGGATCTGTCTCACGGCATCGCTCTGCCGTGCGATACTTCTCTGAAAGTTAACATCATTCGCTCCGATGATGAAGCGGAAGCCGACGCTTCGGGAACGGCATGCGAATTGCCCGACCCCGAAATACTCTCTAAGATAAAAGAACGGCTCGGCTATGTCTATCCGTTTGAAAAGCTTGACGGAATAGTTGCAAAGCGAATCGCTTCAAAGCTTGACAGCGAGGAAATCGGCGGAGAATTCTTTGCCTCCCGCCGCCCCGCCTTTGTCGGAAAAGGCGGCCTGACCCCGGCTCAAAGGGGCACGGCGACCCACCGATTCATGCAATATTCCGATTATGAAGCCGCTCGCAGGAGCGTTGAAAGCGAGCTTGAAAGGCTCAAGCAGAGCGGAATGCTCACCGAAGCCGAAGCCGCCGCAGTTGACGGAAAATCCGTTAAGGCTTTCTTTGAAAGCGATCTTGCGGCAAGAATCATCAACGCAGAAAAGGTCTATAAAGAATACGCTTTCACCTCTTCAATTCCGCTGAGCGAAATGAACCCCGAGGTTCCCGTGAATGAGGCTGACGGCGAGGTTATAATAATCGAGGGCGTTGCAGACTGCGCCTTTGTTGAAAACGGCGAGCTTGTGATAGTTGACTTCAAGACCGACAGAGCAAACTCCGCGCAGGAGCTTGCCGACAGATACCGTGACCAGCTTTCTGTTTATCGCCGCTGTCTCTCGGATGTGCTCGGTTTGCCCGTTAAAGAGACTCTGATTTACTCTTTCAGGCTCGGCAAAAGCATAAATATTTGAATGTAATTAAAAATTTTCAGAAAAAGGCTTGCATTTTTGCCGCCTATGTGCTAAAATTTCTCCGTTACGTTTATGGATATACCGAAAGAGGTGACATTGATGAAGGAAGGAATCCATCCTAAGTACGAACAGACGACCGTTCGCTGCGCATGCGGTGAGGTTATCGAAACCGGTTCAACCAAAGAGAATATCCGTGTTGATATTTGCTCAAAATGCCATCCGTTCTTTACAGGTAAACAGAAGCTCGTTGATACCGGCGGACGAGTTGATCGCTTCAACAAGCGTTTCAATCTTAACAACAAATAAGCAAAATGAGCGGCGCAATTTCTGCGCCGCTTTGCTTTTTCGGGGGTATTTCGCATGACCGAATACAAAACCGTCAGAGCCTCGGCGAAGGACGAATACATTGTTAAAAAATCCCGTTTTATCGGGCATATCGCTCCCGTAACGACAGCCGAACAGGCTCTTGAATTCATTTCAGCCGTCAGCAAAAAGCATTGGGACGCAACCCACAATGTCTATGCGTACATTCTCAGAGACGGCGGAATCAAACGCTATTCAGACGACGGCGAGCCGCAGGGCACGGCGGGAATCCCCGTTCTCGATGTTCTCGAAAAGACGGGAGTTACCGACTGTGCCGTGGTTGTGACCCGCTATTTCGGCGGAATTCTTCTCGGCGGCGGAGGACTTGTCAGGGCATATTCTCACTCGGCTTCAATCGCCGTTGCGGCGGGCGGAATAGTCACAAGGGCACTGTGTGCAAGGCTTAAAGTAACCTGCGACTATTATTTTTACGGCAAGCTTTCTTCTCTCATTCCCGAAGCGGGCGGAATCATTGAGGACACCGTTTTTGAAGACAATGTCACTCTTGTTTTCAGGCTTCCGCTGAACCTCGTTGACCCGTTCAACACTAAGCTTGTCGATGTCAGCAACGGAAGATACAAAGCAGAAAAGGTTGACGAATTTTTTGCGGATATTGATTAATTACTATATTATATTATTGCAAAAACGGCTTGCGAGACTGCAAGCCGTTTGTTATATCTTCTATGCTTTATTTCCTGTTTATCCTGCCGACATAACTGAACGCTTCAAACACGGCAATAACCGAGATAAATCCGCAGGCAATGATGAGCGACCATTTAAGGTCAACCGAGCCGACAGCCCAATTGTCAAGCGTTGCTTCAAGGCAGATGAAGAAAGCCGCCGCCTCTGCGCTCAGAAGCGAGAGAATGTGAATTCCTTTAACCTTCTTGCCGCCTATCAGAGCGGAATCCATTGCAATGAACGCCGCTGTCAGAATCAGCATGGGCAAAAGGAATTTTGAAAGCCAGTTCAGATGCCCTGTCTTGCCCGCAATATAAGCCACATAAAGGATAATCGAAGCAAAGCAGATAACTCCCGTTACGACGGGCGGAGTTATTTTCAGAATGGGCAGAACCGCAATGACCCATGTTACAATCAAAGCTCCGACAACATAGCCGAACCAATAATCGTATTTGTCAAAAACAAGGTCGATAGCCGTGCATATGCTTGCGGGGAAAACGAGCAGAGCCGTGAAAATGGCGGCATAGCTTTTGGCTCCCTTGCCCGGAGCATTGAATATTTTTTTGTTTTCTTTTTGTTCGGCAGGCGCAGTCTCCGTCTGAGAGCATTTCGGGCAAACCGACGATCCCTCGGGCAGCTGCGTTCCGCACTTTGAGCAGAACATGAAATTCCTCCCTTTTCTCCTTAGGGTAACGGTGATAATTACCGTTACCATATGTTTACGGATCCATTATACATTTGCACATAATAAAAATCAACCGTCAAATGATAAATTGACAAATTTTTAACATTGTTGTAATATATATACATCTTTATTTGTGAAAGGATGTTGAGGATGGCAGTTTTCAGACCCTTCAAGGCGGTTCGCCCGCTCCCGATATATGCTTCAAAGGTTGCCGCACTTCCCTATGATGTTATGAACAGCGAGGAAGCCGCAAAAATGGTTGAGGGCAACCCGTATTCATTTCTTCATGTTGACAAAGCGGAA
Source organism: uncultured Clostridium sp. (assembly GCA_964468465.1). GTDB lineage: Bacteria > Bacillota > Clostridia > Oscillospirales > Acutalibacteraceae > CAG-177. The sequence continues at coordinate 3,944 of CAYXVM010000084.1, read as the reverse complement.
ATAGATTTGCCGAAAGGAACCGACCTCTATTCGGAGCAGGTTTATCTCAAAGCAAGAGAGAATCTCGATAAGCTTGTCAGCGACGGAATCTGCAAGCAAGACGAAAATAACTATTTCTATATTTACCGTCAGATCATGAACGGCAGAAGCCAGACGGGTCTTGTCGGCTGTGTTTCGATTGACGATTATATTAACGGCATCATCAAAAAGCATGAGCTGACAAGAGCAGACAAGGAGGCGGACAGAATCAACCATGTTGATTACTGCGACGCCAACACAGGCCCGATTTTTCTCACCTACCGCCCCGAAAGCGAGATTTCCGCAATAGTTAAGGATTGGCAGGCTTCGCACGAGCCCGCTTATGACTTCGTGACCGATGACGGCATTGCAAACACGGTCTGGGTTATCGACTGCGGCGAAACCGTCGGCAGGCTTTCCGCTCTCTTTGCGGCGGTTGATTATCTTTATATCGCCGATGGCCACCACAGAGCGGCATCCGCCGTCAAGGTCGGTCTCAAGCGCAGAGAGCAGTTCCCGAACTATACGGGCGATGAGGAATTCAACTATTTCCTTGCGGTTCTCTTTGCCTGCGACGAGCTTGAAATCATGGACTACAACCGTGTCATAAAAGATTTGAACGGAATGAGCGAACGGGAGTTTATTGATAAAATCGGCGAAAAATTCACCGTTGAACCCGTCGGCAAAAAGGCTTATAAGCCCGAAAATGCCCACACCTTCGGAATGCTCCTCGGCGGCGAGTGGTATAAGCTCACCGCAAAAAGCGGAACTTTTAACGCAGACGACCCCGTTGAAGCGCTCGATGTTTCAATTCTTCAGAACAACGTTATCTCTCCGATTCTCGGCATTGACGACCCGAGAACCGACAAACGCATAGACTTTGTCGGCGGAATCCGAGGTCTCGGCGAGCTTGAACGCAGAGCGAGCGAGGATATGTGCCTTGCATTTTCAATGTATCCCACAACCCTCAGAGAGCTTATGGATATTGCCGACGCAGGCAAAATCATGCCGCCGAAATCGACTTGGTTTGAGCCGAAGCTTCTCAGCGGACTGTTTATTCACAAGCTGAAATAATAATTTCATCCTTTCGGGGCAAAATTATTCCCGAAAGGATGATTTTATGTGCAAAGCGGCATTTTTTGACACCAAACCTTACGATAAAATATATTTCGACTCCATGAAGCAGTCTTACGGAATCGAAATTGAATATTTTGAATCAAAGCTGAATCCGCAAACGGCGGTTATGTGCGGCGGAGCAAAGGCGGTTGTTGCCTTTGTCAATGATGATATCAGCCGTGAAACCGTTTCGGTGCTGAAAGAAAACGGCGTTGAAATTATCGCCATGCGCTGTGCGGGCTACAACAATGTTGACCTTTCTGCGGCAGCGGAGGCTTCGATTCCCGTTGTCAGAGTTCCAGATTATTCGCCCCACGCCGTTGCCGAGCATACTCTTGCCCTGCTGCTCACCCTCGTGAGAAAAACCCACAAGGCATATATCCGAACAAAAGACTCGAATTTCAGCCTTAACGGCTTTGTCGGCTTCGACCTTTACGGCAAAACCCTCGGCGTTATCGGCACGGGCAAAATAGGCAGAACCTTTGCGGAAATATGCAGAGGAATGGGCATGGATGTTATCGCCTATGACCCCCGCCCGTCGGATAAAGAGCTTGAATATGTTCCGCTTGAGGAGCTTTTTGAACGCTCCGATGTCATTTCTCTCCATTGCCCGCTGACAAGCGAAACTTATCATATCATCAACAGCTATTCTCTGCGGCTCGTCAAGGATAAGGTCATTATTCTCAACACCTCAAGAGGCGCTCTCATTGACACCGAGGCTCTGATTGAAGCCATCAAAATCGGCAAGGTCGGCGGCGCAGGGCTTGATGTCTATGAGGAAGAAAGCGAATTTTTCTATGAGGATTTCTCTGAAAGCATCCTGCGAAACGATGTTCTCTCCCGCCTTATCATGATGCCAAACGTCCTTATAACCTCCCATCAGGCGTTTCTGACTCACGAGGCTCTGAGCAGAATCGCCGAGATAACTCTCGGCAATCTCCGAAGCTTTTTTGACGGAAAGCCGCTTGAAAATGAGATTAAACAAAATAAAAAACTGCTCCGCAAAGAATAAAATTGATTTATAATAAAATAACTATCGAATTACGGCGTTATCGCCGTACATATTGCACAAAGGCAGGCTCAAAGCATGCTTTTATTGCATAATTTCGCCGATTTTTGAATAATATGCAAATATTTCTTGACTTTATACAGATTTATCTGTATAATTATGCGTACATCGTTATCAGAGGTATATACTTATGAAAAAAACAAGAATTTTTATAGACGGCCGTGAGGGAACAACGGGTCTGAGGATATCCTCGAGACTTTCTCAGCGTGAGGATATCGAGCTGATAACCCTCAGCGAAGAAATGCGAAAGGACACCGCCGCAAGAAAGCAGGCTCTCAACTCCTGCAACATTGCGTTTCTCTGCCTGCCCGATGCGGCGGCGGTTGAGGCGGTTTCTCTTATCGATAACCCCGATGTCAAGGTCATCGACGCTTCAACGGCTCACCGAACCAACCCTGATTGGGCTTACGGCTTCCCCGAGCTTTCAGCCGATCATCTTGAAAAAATCAAAAATTCCAAGCGTGTTGCCGTTCCCGGCTGTCACGCAAGCGGCTTTATCGCTCTTGTTTATCCCCTCGTTGCAGGCGGCATTCTCCCCGCCTCTTCGCTTCTGACCTGCCATTCGATAACGGGCTACAGCGGCGGCGGCAAGAAAATGATTGCTCAGTATGAGGGCACGGCAAGAGAAGATTTCCTCAATTCTCCCCGTCAGTACGGGCTCACTCAGGAGCATAAGCACCTCAAAGAAATGAAAGCCGTGACGGGCATCGAAAAAGCTCCCGTATTCTGCCCCATCGTTGCCGATTTTTACAGCGGCATGGCGGTAACCGTTCCCATTTTTGCAGAGAATCTCTGCGAGGGCAAAAGCATTGAAGATATTATCGAAGTTTATAAAAATACATATAATTCGGATTTTGTTAAATATACTGAAAGCACGGGCAATGACGCCATGCTCTGCGCAGAAAAGATGAGCGGAAGCGACGGCATGGAGATTTTCGTTAAGGGCAACAGCGAACGAATCCTTCTTATCGCCCGATATGACAATCTCGGTAAGGGCGCTTCGGGCGCGGCGGTTGAATGCATGAATATTCTCATGGGTGCAGACCCCAAAACGGGTCTTAACCTCAGTTTTTGAAAGGAACATAATATAATGAAAGAAATAAAAGGCGGAGTTTGCGCCGCAAAGGGCTTCAAGGCGAGCGGCGTTCACTGCGGAATCAGAAAGAATAAAACAAAAAAAGACCTTGCGCTGATTTACAGCGAAAAAAAGGCGGTTGCCGCCTGCGTTTACACAACGAATCTTGTTAAAGGCGCTCCGATAACCGTCACAAAGGCAAATGTTGCAGACGGCTATGCTCAAGCGGCAATCTGCAACAGCGGCAACGCAAACACCTGCAACGCAAACGGCGTTGAAATTGCCGAAAAGATGTGCTCCCTGCTCTCGGAAGAGCTTGGAATTGACAAGACCGATGTTATCGTTGCTTCAACGGGCGTTATCGGTCAGCCCCTCGACATTGAGCCGATTGCAAACGGAATCCCCTCTCTTGTTAAAGAGCTGAAAGCCGACAGCACTGATGCGGCGGCGGCGATAATGACAACCGATACCGTTCAGAAATGCGTTTCCTATTCCTTTGAAATCGGCGGAAAAGAATGTAAAATCGGCGGCATTGCCAAAGGCTCGGGCATGATTCATCCCAACATGGCAACGATGCTTGTTTTTGTTACGACCGACACGGCAATATCCCACGAAATGCTTCAGAAGGCTCTGAGCGAAGATGTTAAAAGCTCGTTCAACATGGTC
>CAYXVM010000083.1:0-8474 GCA_964468465.1 uncultured Clostridium sp. | reverse complement strand
GCAAACTTCATTTTTGCGACAGCAAAAACTTCATGTGCCGCAGGCACGCTTCATTTCTTCATTTTATAAGTTTCGCCCCTACCTTCATGTGCCGCAGGTACACTTCATTTCTTCATTTTTTCGGGACGGTCAAACAATAATTATAATTAATCCCCGTTTCGGCTTCGTTTGAAGTCCGGAACGGGGATTTTTGTTGAGTAAAATGTTTATTTTTCGTTTTCGCCGTCCATGTAGCCGAGAACACGGTCAATAAGTCCGAGGCGGTTTTCACCTTTGAGCATTTTAACCGAAATATACGGTTTACCGCCGCCTGCGCCGACAACGAACCGTCCTTTGAGATGAGCGGAGGCAAGGGAAATTTTCTCCATATCAAGCACATTGATTTTGAAAATAATCTTATCCCCCTGATTGGTGATTTCATAAATATCGTGCCTTGCCGCTTTGCCTCTGAGCAGGGCTATTCTTATAAGCCCCTCAACGCATTCGGGCGGGTCGCCGAAGCGGTCAACAAGCTCGTCGATAACATCCGATGCATCGTCGTCCGTCTTGATATCCGCAATCCTGCGGTAAATCTGAAGCCTTTGCGGAACGCTGTCGATATAATCCTCAGGGATGTGAGCGTCGATGGGCAAATCGATTGTGCATTCCTTTTCGGGGGCGGCGGGCGCTTCGCCCTTTTCTTCGCTTATCGCCTGTTCAAGCAGTTTTATATACATTTCATAACCGACCGATTCCATGTGTCCGTGTTGATTCGAGCCGAGAACATTGCCCGCTCCTCTCAGCTCAAGGTCACGCATGGCAATATGGAAGCCCGAACCGAATTCGGTAAATTCTCTGATGGCATCAAGCCGCCTTGTTGCGATTTCGGTTAACTGTTTGCCCCTTGTGAAGGTGAAATATGCGCTCGCTCTGCGTGAGGATCTGCCGACTCTGCCCCTGATCTGATGAAGCTGGGCAAGACCCATGCGGTCGGCATTCTCGATAATCAGCGTGTTGACATTCGGAACATCAACACCCGTTTCGATTATCGTTGTGCAAACGAGAATATCTATTTCGCCCTCCAGAAGCCTGCGCCATACCTCGCTGAGCTCATCTTCGCTCATCTTTCCGTGGCCTATGCCGACATTCGCCTCGGGCAGAAGCGCCTTTATCTCGGCGGCTTTCCGTTCGATATCCTCAACTCTGTTATATAAATAGTATACCTGACCGCCTCTGCGAAGCTCCTGCTCCATAGCCTGAGCAAGCACGCCCATGTTATGCTCGATAACATAGGTCTGAACGGGCTGTCTGTCCTGCGGAGCTTCTTCAAGCACCGACATGTCACGGATTCCCGTCATCGCCATGTTGAGCGTTCTCGGAATCGGGGTTGCCGTCAGGGTCAGCACATCGACAGCGGGAAAAAGCGTTTTGAGCTTCTCTTTTTGAGCAACTCCGAACCGCTGTTCCTCGTCAACGATGATAAGACCGAGGTCACGGAACTGAACATCCTTTGAAATCAGGCGGTGAGTGCCGACAACGATATCAACCGAGCCTCGGCGCAAGCCTTTGAGAGTTTTTTCAATCTCTTTTTTCGTGCAGAATCTTGAAAGCATTCCCGCTTCAACCGGGAAGCCCTCAAAGCGTTTGAGAATTGTCTGATAATGCTGCAAAGCAAGAATCGTTGTGGGAACAAGGATGGCGCATTGCTTTCCGTCGGCAACGCACTTGAACACCGCTCTGAGCGCAACCTCGGTTTTGCCGAAGCCGACATCGCCGCAAAGCAGTCTGTCCATGGGATAGGGCTTTTCCATATCCTTTTTGATTTCACGGATACAGCGGAGCTGATCATCGGTTTCAACAAATTCAAAGCGGCGTTCAAAATCGCTCTGCATATCGATATCGGGCGAAAAAGCGTGACCCTGAACCTTCAGGCGCTTTGAATAAAGCTCGATAAGCTCCTTTGCCATGTCCTTAACGGCGCTTTTGACCCTTGAACGGGTCTTTTGCCAATCCTTGCCGCCGAGCTTGTTAAGCTTGAGCGGTTTTTCATCGCTTTTCGGGCCGATATATTTTGAAACCTGGTCAAGCTGAGTTACGGGCACATAGAGAATGTCGCCCTTGTCATATTGAATTTTAATGTAATCCTTTGTGGTTCCCGAAGCTTCAAGGCTGGTTATTCCCTCAAAAATTCCGATACCGTGAGCGGAATGAACAACATATTCGCCCCTGTGAAGCTCATCAAGATTATTGAAAGCCGCCTTGCCGCCTTTTTTAGCGGCAGACGATGTTTTTCTTGCAGTGACCGCCCTGCTTCGGTAGGTTATTAGCGTAAAGCCTGCCGAGGGATATTCAAAGCCTGCCGAAAGCGCTCCGGGGAGCACGCAGACTGTCTTTTTCGGTATTTCCGCAGGGGGAAACGGGCAGAAAAGAGCGGGGATTCCCTCATTTTCAAGGTCGTCGGCAAGAGTTTTTGCCGCCTTATCCGTGCCCGCAAGCACGGCGCATGACCGACCCGCCTTTTTGACGGAAGCCAAATCCTCCGTGAGAGCGGAAAGCGAGCCGTTCCACGGGCTTATCTGCTTTGCGGTGAAGGTTATCAGCTCCTTAACGGGAGTGTCAAAGCTTCCTCTCGGCAGATTATCGAGATAAACCGTATCAAATTTTTCATAAAGAGCAAAAAGCTCGGGCAATTGAATGCAGAATCGGTCAAGCCCCTTGCAGAGAACGCCGTCCTGAAACAGTCCCTTGACCGTTTCGTTCATAAGCTGACAGGTTGAGCTGAATTTATCCTTGACCGAGAAGCTTTCGCAGACGAAAAGCATACAATCCTTTGCATATTCGAAAATTCCGCCGCATTCGGGATAAATCAGCGGCATATATTTATCAAGCGAAGAAAGATGAATGCCGTTTTCAAGGCGGTCAATATCTTCTTCAAGGCTTTTCAGGGCTGCGCCTTTAATTTTCTTTTCGGCAATATGCCGCTTTATCATTTCGCAGAGAACGCCGTCCTCGCAGAGAATTTCTCTTGCGGGAGTTATTCTTATTTCTTCGGCGGAATCGGTTCTGCGCTGAGTTTCGGGGTCGAAAAACGAAATGCTGTCAACCGAATCGCCCCAGAATTCAATTCGGCAGGGCTGTTTTGAATCGGGCGGGAAGAAGTCCAGAATCCCGCCTCTGACGGCGAACTGACCTGCGCCGTCAACCTGTTCGCTCCGTGTATAGCCGCATTTGACAAGGTTCAGCGTCAGCTCTCCGATGTCGTAATCCCCGCCCGCTTCAACCGAAAAGCTGCTGCCCATGAGCCTTGCGGGGGGAACGGTGAGCTGAGAAGCCGCCTCTGCGGACAAAACAACTGCGTCAAAATCGCCCGAAAGCATCTTGTCAAGCACTTTCAGGCGGGCGTGTTCATATTCTCTTGAAACGGTCTCAAGCGACCGAAAGGATAAATCTCTCGCAGGGAAAAGCAGGGCGTTTATGCCGAAGCCCTCCATATCCTGCCGAAGCCTTGTTGCCTGAGCCTCGTCGGGAGCGATGACAACCGCTTTCCGCATCAGGCTCATGCAGAGCGACGCAATGATATGCGCCTTATGGATATTGGCAAGCCCCGTTGTGCCCGCAGGCAGGCGGTTTTTTCTTATCGCCGAAGCAAGAGCGAGAAATTCGGGAACGGATTTTGCGATTTCGGTGTAACAGTTCATATTTTGATTCCTGCTTCTGTCAAAGCTTTTTTGAAAATTTCGATGTCGCCGTGGCTGTAGCAATGGCCGTCCATTCCGGCGGCTTTTGCTCCGTCGATATTCGCCTGAACATCGTCGATGAAATAGCATTCCCCGGGAATCAGCGAAAATTTCTCAAAAAGCGTTAAATATATTTCCTTTTCGGGTTTAAGAAGCTTGTAATCGGCTGAAATAAGGCAGCCGTCAAAGAGCGAAAGAGCGGGTATTCCCTGCCTGTGAATGTGAAAATCCGACGAGGCGTTGGAGAGCAGATAGATGCCGTAGCCGTTAGCTTTCAGCCGCTCGATGAACCCGTACATCTTTTCAAACGGCGGCATATAGGGATAGAAATTATCAACCATTTCGGTGACCTTTTCAAGAGCCTGCGGCGGAATAACCGAGCGTTTTTTCTCGATTATTTCCTCAGGAGTGATAATTCCCCTGTCCTTATCCGCCCAAATCGGATTTCTGAATATTTCTTTGAGCAAAATGTCGGCGGTCTGCCTGTCAAAAATCGAATAAAGAGTTTTTTCGGGGTTATAGTCAATCAGAACCCCGCCCATATCAAAAATTATATTTTTTATCATTTTCAGTTATTCCTCCCGAACGAGAAACGCCGCAAAAGGCATTCCCTGACAATACATAATACCACTTTAAGCCTTTTGCCGTCAAGTAAAAAACAAGTTTTGAAATCAAATCTAAAATCGATACAATTATTTCAAATAAATTGTTGAAATTATATAAAAAATATGGTAACATAAACTGTATATTTATCGGTAGCTCAACCGATCCACCAAAGGAGAGTGCAAACAAAATGAAAAAAGGATTAAGAAAGATTATCTCCCTTATTCTTTGCGCCGCATTGCTTGCTTCAAGCGGAGCGTTGGCAGCCGTTGCAAGCGCAGCAGACGGAGAATGTGACTGCGATTATTCGCCCGTTATTATTCTTCCAGGCATCAATCATTCGCCGACATATCTTTATGATGAAAATAACGAGCCCGTGCTTGATTCAGACGGCAAGCAGATCGGCGGAACTCTGCTGATTCTTGAAACCCGCAACATAATCAAGATAGTTCCCAAGCTTCTGCTCAGCATTTTTGCAACGATTCTGACTCAGCATAATGTCGGCCTTGACAAAGCTGCTTATGAAGCCGCAAGCTATCTGTTCTCAATTCAGAAATGCGACGACAACGGCGACCATGTTGAGAATCTTCAGACAAAGAGATGGAATCACCCCATTTCCGAAATGACTGAAGACGATATTCAGTGGCTCTACAGAATGGTTCCCATTCAGGCTCTTGAAAAGGAGATCGGCGGCGACCATATTTATATGTTCACCTTCAACCTTGTCGGCGATCCCATGCAATCTGCTGACGAGCTGCATGAATATATCAAAATGGTTAAGGAGCAGACGGGTCACGATAAGGTTTCGTTCCTCCCCGTCAGCCTCGGCGGCACTATCCTTACCGCTTATCTTGACAAATACGGCCATGAGGATCTTGATCAGATAGTTAACGCCGTTGCTTGCCTTAACGGCACGGATATCGTTGCGGATATGTACGCAAGAAAGTGGAATCTTTCAGACGAATATCTTTATCACGAGTATATCGCCGGAATTATGGAGGAGGAGAATGACGACCCCACTCTCGGTTATGTCATTAACTCAATTCTTCACATTCTTCCCCGCTCGGGCGTTGACGCACTCCTTTCGGGCGCAATCAGCGCAATACTTGACACGATTATGATTAACTGCCCGCAGATGTGGGCGATGGTTCCCTCATACAGATACGAGGCTCTTGCAAATAAATATCTCAGCTCCCCCGAAAAAGCGGAGCTCAGGGCAAAAACCGACCGCTTCCAGCAGGCAAGGCTCAATCTTAATAAGAACATTCTTGCCGCTGTTGCCGACGGCGTAAAGGTTAACTCAATTTCAGGCTCAAACCTTGCTTTCGGCGAGCAGATGTACAGCTTCTTCAACATTGTTGATTCCGCCAACAAAGTCAACACCGACGGAATCATCAACATGTCCTCAACCACAATGGGCGCAACAGGCGCACCCGCAGGTCAGACTCTCCCCGAGGGCTACAAGCAGGCTTACACCAACCCCGATTACCCCGACTACAGCTATATCTCCCCCGACAATAAGATTGACGCTTCAACCGCCGTTCTTCCCGACAACACTTGGATTTTCCTCAATCAGCACCATGAGGTCGGCAATAACGATGTTGTTCTGAATCTTGCAAAGGCTATCTTTGTCGGCGAGGTTTCAGATGTTCACGACAATCCCGAAAAATATCCTCAGTTCAACTATACCTGCAACACAAAGGGCATCCGCCGTTGGAGACTTCCCGACGCTAAGGATGAGCTTGCGAATAATACAAGCCTCAGCGCAGAGGATAAGGCTGAGCTGACTGCGGCAATCGCCGAGGGCGATGCGGTTCTTGCATTGACAATTGCAGACGCAGACAGAGTTGACGCCGCAGATCAGAGACTCAAGGATATTCTTGTTAAGGTCGGCAGATATCAGCCCGAGGAAAAGCCGTCAAAGCTTGCTCCTTATGCTGAAAAAGCCGCTGAGAATTTCAGCCTGTTCCTCCTCAAAACTCTCGGAGGCGGCAGTCTGTTTGACAAAATATTCAGATAACGGAAGGAAAACCGAAAATGAAAAAAAGAATAGTTGCATTTGTTCTTGCACTTGCGATGCTCGTTTCAGTCGCAACGGTCGGTGCTTCCGCAGCCGATACAAAAACGGCGTGCGGCGGCAATTGCGGTAACTGCCCGACAATCGTTATTCACGGTATCGGTCAGAGCAATGTCTGGCTGACCGATGACAACGGCGAATATGTTCTTGACGATAACGGCAACAAAATCAACTGCTTCCCCGCCTATGTTGATGTGCCTGCGCTTGTTAAAAAGCTTATTTTTCCACTGCTTCTGACTCTTGTTACTCAGCATGACATCGGGCTTTCAAAGGCTTTGGGCGAGGCTGTCGCAATGTGCTTTGCGGTTAATGCAAGTGACAATAACGGCAACTCAACGGGCAATATTAAGCTTGAAAGATATCCTTATTCGCTTGCCGAGTGCAGTGAATACGAAAAAGGCGAGATTTACGATTCAGTTCCGCTTCAGGACTATGCCGCTCAGGTCGGCGAGGATCATCTTTATTACTTCGCCTACAATTCATTCGGCAACAACATTGCAATCGTTAACGAGCTTTACGATTTCATTCAGATGGTTAAGTCGGAGACCGGTCACGATAAGGTAAACATCGTTCCCATCAGCCTCGGCGGCACGGTTGCCAACGGTCTGCTTGAATATTATCCCGAAATATATAAAGACCTCAATAAGGTTGTTTATATTGTTCCCGCTCTTGACGGCTCAAGCATCGTCGGCGATGTTTTCAACGGAAATATCACCTTCTATGATAAAGACTATCTCTACAACGGCTTCCTTGAGGAGCTTATGGATTATGACCAGGCAAGGATGATTGAATCCGTGCTGAGAATCTTCCCCGATGAGGTTCTTATGAAGTGCCTGCATTCGGCGGTTGACGGCCTTGTTTCGGTGCTTTCAACGAGCACAAACATGTGGGCTCTTGTTCCCTCAAGGGATTATGAGTCTGCGGCAAACAAGCTTCTCTCTTCTCCCGAAAAGGCAGAGCTGAGACGCCAGACCGATATTTATCATCAGGCTCAGGTAAATTCCGATAAGAACATTCTCAGACTCATTGAAAACGGCGTTAAGGTCTATGATGTCGTTGATTACGACTGCAAGATTTACAACGTCGGCACATCATGGGATAAGGAGAACGCCGACGGAATCATTCAGCTTGATTCAACCTCAATGGGTGCTGTCAGCGCAAATGTCGGCGAAGCTCTCCCCGAGGGCTATGTTCAGGCGAACACCAATTGCACAAATCCCGACCATAACCACATTTCACCCGACAGAGTTGTTGACGCTTCCGCAGGTCTCCTGCCCGACACTACTTTCTATTTTGACAATCAGAATCACGAAAGCACGGGCAGTAACGATATCATCATGAAGCTTGCAACCCGTATTCTTGCGACCGACGATATCGAGGATGTATATTCTCTCCCTGAATATCCTCAGTTCAACACGGGCAGAAACACAAAGAAGCTCCGCAAGGATATGCTTCCCGATGCAAAAGCCATTGACCCCTCAACTCTGAGCGCAGAGGATGCGGCAGAGCTTGCGGCGGCAATTGCTCAGGCAGAAGCGGTGCTTGATAACACGGTTGCCGTTCCCGGTGAAGCCGAAGCGGCTCAGGAAAGACTCAATGCTATCCTTGTTAAAATCGGAAGATACGGACCGAAAGGCGAGGAGGAGGAATCTTCGGATTTCTTCGAGAAGCTCAGCCTTTGGCTCTTTGACAATTACGGAACGGCAGGCTATTCCGAAATGCTGCCCATAACAATCAACCTGATTTTCAAGGGTATCAGCGAGGCAGTTAACAACGCCCTTGCGCCGATTGTTGACGCATTCAACGGATTGTTTGCATAACAGCTGAAAACAAATATACAAAAACGAACAGATTACAGGTCAGAACCCAAAAGGACTCGACTTGTAATCTGTTTTTTCGTAACATTAACATTGATAAAGTAGGGGCGACCCTGTGTGGTCGCCCGCCTTGAATCAAATGAAGAATGAAGTGTGCCTGCGGCACATGAAGGTAGGGGCGACCCTGCGTGGTCGCCCGTTTTTACGCAAAAATGAAGTTTGCTTCGCAAATTAAGGATAGGCTCCGCCTATGACCGATTG
>CAYXVM010000082.1:6947-8483 GCA_964468465.1 uncultured Clostridium sp. | reverse complement strand
CCGTGGCAGAGCCTACGGAGGGTAGGGACAAAATTGAAATTGAAGAAAGCGGCAAGGAGGAGACCGCTCAGGCTCAGACCATCGAAACGGCTTCGGCGGCTGCGGAAGAAGAACCCAAGGAAGAAAAATCCGAAACCGAAACCGCCGTTGCGGAAGAAACACCGGACGAAACTGAAACGGAAATAGGCGGCTCGGAGCTGCCCGAAATTTCAAAAGAGGAAATCGAAGAAATTCTCCGTTCCGACGAAGTCATAAACGCCCTCGAAGAAGCGGGCGTTGACGGCGAAGAAATTATCAATGCTGTTGAAAGCGGAAATTATGAAGTTGTTCTCGGGAACACAGCACAAACGTTTCTCTCCGACGATGAAACCGAAGAAATAAGAATAAAAGAAGCAATGAAGCCGTTTGATGATTTAAAAGATTATTCCGAAAGAGCTTTTGGTATTTTTCTTCTGCCCATTGCTCCGGTTATGATGCTCTTTCCGATATTCGGATGGGCGGTCGCAATTGAAAGCTTGTCATCAATATTCGTTATAGTTGTGCTTCCATTCGCATTCGTCGGTGCATGCATCAAAGCCTGCGTCATATATAACAACTTTGACCCGAGCCAATACGAATAATTCTCAACAATATTTTAAGGGAGACAAAAAAGATGAACAGATTCATTCAAAAAACAACATCGGTTATTCTCAGCCTTGCAACGGTGGCTCTCATCGGAGCGCCCGCATTTGCGGCATATGATCCGCAGGAAACAGCAAGCGAAACCTGCACGGTTGAAGAAACGGCGGCAGAAAAAGGCGGATCGGAGCTTGACGGCGTCAGCGAAGACGAAATAATCCGTTCTTTCAGTATTGACGAAGCCGATAACGAGCCTGAAGAAACCGAAGACAGCGGCGAAGAAATAACTGACGAAGAAAGCATAAAAGAAAATGCAATGCTTCCTTTCATCGAACTTGCAGAAAAAGCCGAAAACAGTTTTTCAGACCTCATCTATGTTATCGGCGCACCGATTCTGATGTTTGTTCCCATATTCGGTATGGCGGCAATAATTGACGGCTTCGCATCTCTGTTCAGCATTCTTGCCCTCCCGCTCAGCTTCATCGGAGCGTGCATTGAAGCTTGCGAAATTTATTTCGCAACAAATGGGAGCAAATGAATAAATATCAACGATTTTTCTCCTGCCGCACTTGACATTTGCGCCGTGTGTGATAAAATAAAGAAAATATCGGATTTAACCGGCAATGGCGGCGGTGAATTAACCTCTGCTGTTGCCGCTTTTGTTTTTTTCGGGCAATTTACTGCATTTGTTTATAAATTATACATTAAATAAATAAAGTGTGCAGTATAATTTGTTGACAATCAACAATAAATCTGATAAAATAAGATGAATATATTTATATTGTATTATTCTAAGGAGGAAATCAAAATGATTGATCAAAAAACGCTGGCTTATATCAATCTTTACGCCATCCTCGGCACTCTCGAAAACCTCTGCGAACTTGCTCCCGAAGCGAGCAGTCTGCTGACCAATAAAAA
>CAYXVM010000082.1:0-6937 GCA_964468465.1 uncultured Clostridium sp. | reverse complement strand
CGAGCTTACACCCGAGGCTCAAAACATTCTAACGAACAAAAAGCCCATCAAAATCGGCTTAGAAGTAAAGGACGGTCCGAGCGCAACAATCACCTTTGCAGGCGGCAAATGCCGCATGGAGCAGGGCTGCTCCAAGTGCGACGTTAAACTGCCGTTCAGCTCATGCGAAAAATTCAACGGACTTATTGACGGAACCGTTACACCCATCCCCTCAAAGGGCTTTCTTCATATCGGTTTTCTTCTTAAAGATTTTACAAAGCTCACCGATCTGCTGACAAAGTATATGCGCCCCGACCCCGCTGACCTTGAAGATCCCGATTTCTTCAGAATCAGCACTTCGCTTATGCTTTACACAATCACCGTTGCTATCGCCCAGATAGGCAACAACGATGAAATCGGCAAATTCTCCGCTGACCATATGGTTGACGGCGAAATCGCTTTCAGCATCAAGAACGGCCCCGCAACAACAATCAGAGTCAAGAACCACAGGCTTCTCGGCATCAAGCAGCCCTGCGAGAATCCGAGAGCTGTTATGGAGTTTGAATCCATCGAGCTTGCAAGAGATCTTTTTGACGGCAAGGTTAACGCAGTTGCATGCATCGGCACGGGCTCCATCGTTATGAAGGGCATGATTTCCATGCTCGATAACCTTAACAGAATTCTTGACCGTGTTGCCCTGTATCTGGCATAAGGAGGAAGCACAATGAGCATTAAAGTTAATACATATGAAAAAAGCACAGAGCTCTTTCAGAGAGCAACAAAAGTAATCCCCTCGGGTCTTTACGGCCATCAGGGCCCTGCCGAGGGCTGCTGCATCCCCGTTTCAGCTTATCCCCTTTTCAGCTCCAAAGCAAAGGGCTCATACTTCTGGGATGTTGACGGAAACAAATTCATTGACTATATGTGTGCCTACGGCCCCAACGTTCTCGGCTACAATGACCCCGATGTTGACGCCGCCGCAATGGCTCAGGCAAAAATCGAAAACTGCGTTACCGCTCCCTCGTCAAAGATAATTGAATTTGCCGAGTGCCTTGTTGACACAGTTGCTTCCGCCGATTGGGCATTCTTCGCAAAGAACGGCGGCGACACAACGACCGCCGCTATCATGACCGCAAGAGCCGCAACCCACAGAAAGAAAATCATCTTCGTTAACGGCTTCTATCACGGCGTTGCTCCCTGGTGCCAGAAGGTTGACTATCCCGGCGTTCTGCCCGAGGATGTTGCAAACAACCTCTATGTTGACTGGAACGACTATGAGGGTCTTGAAAAAATCGTTGAAGAAAACGACGGTGAAATCGCCGCTTTCATTTCAACTCCTTATCTCCACGGCAACTTTATCGACAATGTTCTCCCCGCTGAGGGCTATTGGCAGAAGGTACGCAACCTCTGCACAAAGAAGGGCATCGTTCTCATCATCGACGATGTCAGAGCAGGCTTCAGACTTGACCTTGCAGGCTCCGACCATTATTTCGGCTTTGAGGCTGACCTTATCTGCTTCTGCAAGGCTCTTGCAAACGGCTGGAATGTTTCCGCTCTCTGCGGTAAAGAATGGCTCAAGAGCGCAATCAGCGGTCTTTCATACACGGGCAGCTACTGGATGAGCGCAATTCCGTTCGCCGCAGGTATCGCCTGCATCGAGAAGATGAAGAAGCTCGACACCCCGACGCTGTTCCGCAAAAACGGACTTATGCTCACCGACGGTCTGAAAGCCGCCGCAGAGAATAACGGCTTCCACCTGAGCGTTTCGGGCGAGCCCGCTCTGTTCTATCTCATGCTTAAAGACGACGATTCTCTCATGCTTCATCAGGAGTGGATTGCAGAGGTCGTCAAGAGAGGCGTATTCATGACCAACCACCACAACCACTTCATGAACGCTTCACTCACCGAGGACGATATCAAGCAGACCATCGAGGTTGCGGAGGAAGCATTCCATGTTCTCCGCAAGAATCACCCCGAGCTCGGCTGATTAAGTTAAAAAGTATTTTTGAAATATAAAGGAGGAATTCCCATGGCATTATCAAAGCAGGAATGGCTTGCGCTTGAGAAAAAGGCGCATGAACTGCGTACCCTTTGCCTTGACACCACCTATTGGGCAGGCAGTGCTCATATCGGAGGCGGCATGAGCGTTATGGATATGCTCACCATTCTCTACTACAAGTACATGAAAATCGACACTTCCAACGCTCAGTGGGAGGACAGAGACCGTTTCATTCTCAGCAAAGGTCATGCAGGCGTTGCATATGCATGCGTTCTCTGCGACCTCGGCTTCAACGACAAGGAGCAGCTCAAAACTTTCAACCTGACAAACTCCAAGATGGGCATTCATCTTGACTCAAACAAGGTTGTCGGCGCTGACGCTTCAACAGGCTCTCTCGGTCACGGTCTTTCAATCGCCCTCGGCACGGCTCTTGCCGCAAAGGTTCTTGGCAAGGATTACAAAACATACTGCATTCTCGGCGACGGCGAATGCGACGAAGGCTCCAACTGGGAGGCAGGTATGTCTGCCGCTCATTTCAAAGCCGATAATCTTATCTCCTTTGTTGACCGCAACGGCTGCATGATCGACGGCAAAACAGAGGACGTCATGAAGCTTGAACCCCTTGCAGACAAATGGCGTGCATTCGGCTTCATCGTTAAGGAAGTTGACGGCCATAACTTAAACGAGCTCTCCGAAGCAATTGATTTTGCTCTTGAGAACAAAGGCGCTCCCGTTATGATAATTGCCAACACCGTCAAGGGCGCAGGCATTGACTTCATGGAGGGCGACTATAAATGGCATTACGGCGCTATTGACGACGAGAAATACGCCAAAGCAAAGGAAAGCCTTGACAGATACTATGAAAAACGCATCGCTCGTGCAGAAAAGGAGGGCATCTAATTATGGCAGGAGGAATGACCTACACAGCCGTTGAATCAACCAACTTCTCAACTGCTGAAATTTACGGAAAAGCTCTCTGCGAGCTTGGCGAAAAGCATCCCGAGGTTGTCGCTCTGACAGCTGACCTCGGCAAATCAACCAAAATCGGCATGTTCGGCGAAAAATTCCCCGAAAGATTTTTCAATGTCGGCATCGCAGAGCAGAACATGTTCGGCATGGCTGCAGGCATGGCAAGAGCCGGTCTTGTGCCCTTCCTTTCAACCTTCTCGGTTTTCGCTTCTCTGAGAAGCGCAGACCAGCTTCACACCGACATCTGCTATCAGAATGTTAACGCAAAAATCATTGCAACCCATTCGGGAACATCGTTCGGTCAGGCGGGCTCAACCCACCACGCAATCTGCGACCTTGCAGTTTGCCGCTCAATGCCGAATTTGACCGTTATCTGCCCCGCAGACGGTCTTGAAACCTACAACGCCGTTCATGCGGCATATGACAATGTCGGCCCCTATTACATCAGAATCAACAGAGGCTTTGACCGCGTTCTTTATGACAGCACCGACTACGGCTTTGAAGTCGGCAAGGCTGTAACAATAAACGAAGGCTCCGACATCACCGTTATCGCCTGCGGCTCCTGCGTTTTCCAGGCATATCAGGCTGCAAAGTTCCTTGAGACAAACGACGGTCTTAAAGTCAGAGTTCTCAATATGCACACCATCAAGCCCATCGATAAGGAAGCCATCATCAAGGCTGTTATGGACACCCGCCGCATCATCACGGTTGAGGACCACAACATCCTCGGCGGTCTGGGCAGCGCTGTTGCCGAGGTTATCGTTGAAGCAGGCAAGGGCTGCGCATTCAAGCAGCTCGGCGTTCCCGACAAGTTCGCTCCCATCGGTCTCCACGAGGATATCATGTCCATGCTCGGCATCGACCAGAACGGCATCATCGCCGCAGTCAGAGAGGTTATGGGCAAAGACTTCGAGCTTGACGACGATTGGGATGACGAGGTATAATTGCCGCTCCCGCAAACGATATATCCAATAAAACAGCGAAAGGATGATTTATATGGCTTCGAGAGAAGATATATTAACCAATAAAATTTTCCTTTGTGCGGTTCTGCCCCTTGTCAAGACCATCGCCATGGACGACCCCAAGCTTGCCAAGAAATTTGAGCATGCTCATGCGGTTATCCAGGTCAGCGCAAAAGACCCCGACGCTCCCGACGGCAAGTATGCAACACATTTTGTCGTTAACAGCGGCGAGTGGCTTTGCCACACCGATAAGGTTGCCGACAACGCTCACATTGAGCTTGAATTCAAGAGCGTTGAAGCCATGAACGCATTTTTCAAAGGAAAGATTTCTCCCGCAACCCTGCCCGCAATGCACGGCATTGCAAAGAAGCCCGCAGTTTTTGCGGCATTTATGATGACACTTCTCAAAATGTCCTCTTTGCTTACCGCAAAAGAACCCCCGACAGATGAGGAGACCAAAAAGCTTCTTGTTAAGTGCTATTTCTACCTTGTTTCAAGCGGAATCAGCACCCTCAACAAGCAGGGTCACGAAGAGGTTCACAATTGGGCGCTCAAGAGCCCCGACAGAGTTTATGCCTGGGCGGTTGACGGTTACCCCGAGGTTTCCGCTTTCATCCGCATTAAGGCGGGCAAATCCAAGGCAGGCAGAGGCGTTTACAAAAGAGCTCTGCCGTTCTTCACCATGCGCTTTGACAATCTTGACAGCGCTCTCGGAATTCTTATGGGAACTGCCGATATGCTTGAATACACAAAGCAGAGCAAGCTTATCATGGACGGGGCTCCCGAATTCGGCGGTCAGATTGGCGCATATATGATGACGGTTGCCTCATACGCGCAGTAAAAGGAGATCTTACAATGCTTTCAATCATCGCATTTCTCAGCGATCTTCCCCTTTATATCGCTGATATCGTTACAAAGCTCACCGGCGCAGATATGTCCGCTTTTCTTGATATGGCTAACAAAGGAATGGCAGGCATAATCGAGCTTGTTGAGCGCGTTCTCACTCAGATCGGCTGAGTGTAACTGAAGATTAATAAAGCACGGAAAATTCAGGCAATGCCTGCGTTTCCCGTGCTTTTTTGTTGATATGTTTCATAATAAAATAAAGAAATCGGGCACGGCGCCGTGTCCTCAAAGAGCCCGAAGGCTCAGAGGGACTCGCACATAAATCCCGATTTCTATAGTTCTATCTTACAATAAAGATTTCGGATTGTCAATAGCAAATCAGCCAAAAACCGCATTCCTAATATGTAGAGGTGCGATCATTTACCGTGGATTTATCCAAAATTTGCAGAGCAAACTTCATTTTTGCAAAAAACGGGCGACCACACAGGGTCGCCCCTACCTTAATGTGCCGCAGGCACACTTCATTTCATCATTTTCCTTGCGCCGTCCTCGGCGTTCCATTGGATTTAATATATTTTCACGGACAACCGCAAGGGTTGTCCCTACGATTTTTGTTAAATTGATAATTTGTAGCGGACGATGCCCACATCGTCCATAGAGCGAAAATAACGAACTTTGCCATATTCACGGTAGGGCGGGGACTTGCTCCCGCCGTTTCGGATTTATAAAGAATATATCGTTTATAAAAAATAAAACAAAAAATTCGCCTGTGGCGAATTGGTTCGTCGGGGACGCCGAACCCTACGGATTTATCGTGAATTCGTGCGTTTTCAGGCGGCAACCGTATGGGACGGGTCACCCGTCCCGCATAAAACAGAGCCTTTGATTTTATGTTTTCACGGAACGCTGAGGACAGCGTTCCCTACTATTGAATTTCGTTGATATTAGTCATTTTCAAGCGGGCGAACGCAGTTCGCCCCTACCGTGTTGCCGATTATTTCCGATGATTTCACAGAAAAATTGGAATTTGTTATTCTAAATCTGGTTGTTGGCCATCATGAGCCAACCATTTACATTCTGTTATTTCCATGTTCGTAAAGGTTGCTTTAAATGACGAATCTTCTGGACTGCAGGCATAAATACCAAAACGGATTATTTCATTTCCGTTCCACATATGGCATACACGCATTTGCTTAAAGGCTATTCCATCTTCTGAACATTCAATGCAGTAATCATCTTCACGGCGACTGAATCTGTACCACATCACATTTATGCCCGCATCAATTTCAGTGGTTGCCCAATCGGAATATCCATTGTTTGTAACAACACTTCCAAGATGCTGAAATCTGTCATTTTCATATTCAATAGAACCTTTGAGCCAATTTTCACTATCGAGATACATTACAACGCCACACTGGTCAAATCTGTGTTTGCTTTCAAATTCTGTTTTTACGGTAAATGAAAAGAATTTCTCGCTTGTTTCCATCTGTAATACAGGGGCATTGTCATTCCTAAAATGATAATAGGTTCTCTGCCATAAATCTGTGTGTGGATTTGTGAGAATTTCAATTTTGTCAGTATAAATTGAAAATTCTTTCGGTTCTCTTGTCCATTCTAATTTGTTTACATCAAATTTCATAATATATAACCCCTACAAACTGAAATTTATATTTTTTTCTGCAAATAAATCATATCTACCAGTTGAGTACCTGCTTCATATATTGAATGGTCATAATTATCCGTGAAGAAGTTTTTAATGCTATGCGAACGAATAAAGCCACACTTCTCATAAAAAGGAATTGTCAACGGACTATCCCCTGTGCCAACTTGCAATATAGAATACTTCCCTTTGTATGTCGTAGCAACGAAGTCAATTAGTGCTTTACCGTAACCATTTCCCTGATATTCTGGTTCAGTTGCAATGTTTTTGATTTCAAGGACACCGTTCCCCTCGTCTGTTATCACACATTCGCACTTAACTCCATCATCGTCCAAAACATACATTGTCCCCTTATTAAGATACCTGTCTATCATATCCTCTTGCTCATCTGCTAATAGCAGCAACGGAAGAAATTGTTTTTTATTCTCCTTGATTTCTTTAATTTTCATATCAACTTGCTCCCTAAATTCCGGTTTGTCTTACTCTTGATTCTCCATTATACATCAAAATTATGAATATTTC
>CAYXVM010000081.1:0-8517 GCA_964468465.1 uncultured Clostridium sp. | reverse complement strand
ATACAAAAGGTATAATAGTTGTCAGCGTGGATTCGGTAACAACCCGGAACGGCTCGGTTGACCCTGCATCGGCTGCCGGGCTGAAATGCGGAGATTTGATAACGCATATAAACGGCAAGGCGGCTCTCAGCTCTCAGCAGCTTACAGACTCAGTTGAACAGTCGCAGGGCAAGGACCTGAGGCTGAGGATTAACAGAGAAGGAGAAATCCTTGAGCTTAATCTGAAGCCTGCGCTTTCCGTCAACGGCGGATATAAGGCCGGAATATGGGTCAGAGACAGCTCCGCAGGCATCGGAACCGTAACCTTTTATGACAATGCCTCGGGAATGTTTGCAGGGCTCGGCCACGGAGTCTGCGATGTTGACACGGGAAAAATTATGCCGCTTAACAACGGCGAAGCCGTTAAAGCAAAGGTAAACGGATTTTATAAGAGCAGCGCAGGCAATCCGGGAGAGCTTTGCGGAGTGTTCACGGATACCGCTTTGGGCAGTCTTCGGGTTAATAATGAAACGGGAATCTTTGGCGATCTTCTGAAACCCACGGGAGCAAAAACCGTGCCGGTTGCGCTTGAAAGCGAGGTCAGGGTCGGCAAGGCTCAGATGATAACGACGATCGACGACAGCGGGCCTCAATATTATGATATCGAAATTATCAAAGTATATCCGTCATCGGATTTATCAACAAGAAATATGATAATCAAAGTCACGGATAAAGAGCTTCTTGAAAAAACCGGCGGAATAGTTCAGGGAATGAGCGGAAGCCCGATAATTCAGAATTCAATGCTTGTCGGTGCGGTGACTCATGTTTTCATTAATTCAACCGATCAGGGCTACGGAATATTTGCCGCAAGGATGATTGACACAATGGATAATCTCAAAAATGCCGAGCAGGCGCTTGCGTCATAACGGGGAGCTTAATGTCGAAATCTGCGAAAATATTCCCAAAAAATTCCAAAAAATTTATTGACACTTTTGACAATTTATGGTAATATATCCGTGAACTAAGGCAATGCCGCACAGCTTGTGCCATAAGTGTGCGGATGCCGCAAAAAAGCGGAGGTAAAACCATGAGAAAAATGTTAAAAGCAATGATTACCGAGGACGGAAGCGAAACATCGCACGAGTTGGCAGGAATTCTGCGTTCCAACGGCTTTGAAGTGTCAACCGTCATCAAGGACGGCACTCAGATTATATCAAAGCTCAAAGAGGGTGAAAGACCCGATGTCATTTTGATGGACGGGTTTATGCCGAGGCTCGATGCGCTCGGAGTGCTCAGAGAAATGGATTCAATGCGACTTGAGAAAAGACCGATAGTGATGGTTCTTTCAAGCACGGATAATTCAAGGTTTGAGAGCGAGGTTCTCAACAGCGGCGCTGATTATTATTTCCTGAAACCGTATAACCCGTCAATGCTTGCGGAAAGAGTGATTCAGTTTGCGAGCCTTAGCGGCTCCGTTGCTGAAAAGACGGGCGTTAAGGATCTGGAGGTTGTAGTTTCGCAGATAATGCATCAGATAGGAGTTCCCGCCCACATCAGAGGATATCAGTATCTGAGAGAAGCAATAATACTGTCGGTTAATAACAGCGAGATGATAAGCTCCGTAACAAAAGTCCTTTATCCGACGGTTGCAAAGGTGTTCAAAACCACTCCGTCAAGAGTTGAGAGAGCGATAAGACATGCCATAGAGGTTGCATGGGACAGAGGAGATGTTGATGTTCTCAGCTCGTATTTCGGATATACGATTCAGAATGAAAGAGGCAAGCCGACCAACAGCGAATTTATAGCAATGATCAGCGATAATCTGAAGCTGAGAATGAAAGCGGTATAAGACAAAAAAGGAGCGTATCTTCAAAGGCAATGCCGATGAGGATACGCTCCGATATTATTATGTTTTATGCGGCAATGAGTGCAAGGAAAAGTCCTTTGAGAATCGGGGTAACATCGATTGCGGCGCTCGGAACGGCAAAAACGCTGTCGTCAACCGTAAAGGAGATATTCTCAAAATAGGTGTACTGAATTGAATTTGTTGAAGCATCCTCAACCTTGAGAACCTTCAGATCATCGCCGATATAATAAAATTTGCTTGTTACAAACTCTCTGTCGTTATATTCTTCAACATAGTATTCGGTTCCGTCAAGGGTTTCATTGTAGCTCTTGACATATTGAAGAACGCCCTGCGTTAAGTTGGCGGCTTTTTTGACCATATCCCAAACATCTGCGCCCTTGAGAGGGTTGGTTGTTTTAACATAGAAGAAAGGAAGAGCCGGGAAAAAGCCGTAAATATCCTTATCTGCGGTAACAAGTCTTGCTTTGACTGCGCCCGAGGTGTATTCATAGCAAATGTTGTTGCCTTTAACGGCAAAGGTGTTTGTGACATCGGCGGGAAGAACGCCGAAGAGCTTTGTTTCGCCCGCTTTGAGAGTTACCGAAAATTCGGTTGCGCTGTCCAATTTATCAAGCAGAGCGTCTGTTTTCGGCTGGTCTGCCGCAAAAGCGTTGATTGAGAAAAGAGAAGCGGCGATAATTACTGCGGAAAATACGATGCTGAAAAGTTTTTTCATTTTCAAAACCTCCTTGTGTTTCAATTATACCGTATTTTACCTTAAAAAGCAAGGTTTATATTTCTTCAAGCAATTCAAAGATAATTGAATTTGAAAGCAGAAATCCCTCGGGAGTGAGCGAAACGGAGCTTTTGTCAACACGAGTCAGACCGTGCTTTTCAAAATCAGCCGCTTTTTTGATAAAGCCTTCGGGGATTGGAGAACCGAATCGGGATTCATACCTTTTGAAAATCAAACCCTCGGTGAGCCGCAGGGCGAGCATGATATATTCTTCTTTGTCTCCGCCCGTGCCGTCATTGACGGGAGGATTGCCGTTAATGAAGCTGTCAATGCTTCTTTCATAGAAAAATCTTTTGCCGTCAACAAAGGAATGAGCCGCCGCTCCGATGCCGAGATATTCTTCACAATGCCAATATTTCAGATTGTGTCGGCTCTCAGATCCGGGCACGGAAAAGTTGGAAATTTCATACTGAATAAAGCCGTTTTCGGCGAGCTTTTCGGTGGCAAAAAGATACAAATTGCAGGTTTCGTCCTCGTTCGGGAGCTTCAAAGAATCTTTGCGCCTGTAAAGGGGAGTACCTTGCTCTAACTTTAAGATGTATGCGCTGATGTGCTTCACTCCGAGCGAAGCGCAAAAGTCGATTGATGAGCCGAGCTTGTCCCTTGTCTGCCCCTCAATGCCGAGCATGAGGTCAAGAGAGATGTTTTCAATGCCTGCCGCCTGCGCTTTTTCAACGGCTCTTGCCGCATCGCCCGAGCCTGCACGCCTGCCGAGAAAGCGGCGTTCATCATCGTTTGCACTCTGCAAGCCCATTGAAATTCTGTTGATACCGCTCGATTTCACGGCATAAAAGTCGAAATCGGAATTAATCCCGCCCGTATCGGACGGGTTGCATTCGAGCGTTGCTTCGCAGTTTTCCGTGCGGTTAATAACGCTCATTATTTTTGCGATTCTTTCGCTTCCGAGCAGCGACGGAGTTCCGCCGCCGAAATAAACGGTGTCAAAAATCCGATTTTCACTCTCGATTTTGCGGCAGAGAGCCTCGGTGTAGTCGTCAATTATTCCGCCTTTCGGAGTGACGGAATAAAAGTCGCAGTAAGGGCATTTGCCTTTACAGAACGGAATGTGCAGATATAAGCCTATCGGTTGCATATCAGTTGTCATCGTCAAGCTTGAGAACCGCCATGAACGCTTCCTGGGGGACTTCAACCGTTCCGAAGTGGCGCATTCTCTTCTTGCCCTCTTTCTGCTTTTCGAGCAGCTTCTTCTTTCTCGTTATATCGCCACCGTAGCATTTTGCAAGAACATCCTTGCGCATCGCTTTGACTGTTTCTCTTGCGATGATTTTGCCGCCGATTGCAATCTGAATCGGAATTTCAAACATCTGTCTCGGAATGTTGTCTTTCAGCTTTTCGGCAATTTTTCTTGCTTTTGAATATGCCTTGTCGGAGTGGATAATAAACGAAAGAGCATCGATTATATCGCCGTTGAGAAGCACATCGAGCTTAACAAGATTTGATTTTCTGTAATCGGATATTTCATAATCAAACGAGGCGTAGCCCCTTGTTCTTGATTTGAGCGAATCGAAGAAATCATAGATTATTTCGTTGAGCGGCAGTTCATAATGGATATCAACTCTGTCGGTTGTGATATAGTCCATGTTTTTGAAAACGCCACGCCTGTCCTGGCAGAGATCCATTATCGTTCCGACATATTCGGCGGGTGCATAAATATGGGCGTCGGTAAAGGGTTCTTCGCAGGATGCGATTGTTGCGGGGTCGGGGTAATGGGTGGGATTGTCAATTTCAATCATTGAGCCGTCGGTGAGATTAATCTTATAAATAACGCTCGGAACGGTGGTTACAAGGTCAAGGTCATATTCTCTTTCAAGCCGTTCCTGAATGATTTCAAGGTGGAGCAGACCGAGGAAGCCGCAACGGAAGCCGAAGCCGAGTGCACCCGAGGTTTCGGGCTCGAAGCTCAATGCGGCGTCATTTAACTGAAGCTTTTCAAGAGCGTCACGCAGGTTTTCGTAGTCTGCGCCGTCGGCGGGATAAATTCCGCAGAAAACCATGGGGTTAACCTTGCGGTAGCCGGGCAGAGGCTCGGCGGCAGGGTTTTCAGCGGTTGTGACGGTGTCGCCGACTCTTGCATCGCCGACAGTTTTGATTGAAGCGGTGATGTAACCGACTTCACCTGCCGTCAGCTCGGCGCAGGGTTCAGGCTCGGTGGCTCTCATATAGCCCGTTTCAACAACGGTAAATTCCGCTCCGGTAGCCATCATTCTCATGGTGTCGCCGGGCTTAATTTTTCCCTCTTTGATTCTGACGTAAACAATAACGCCCTTGTAGCTGTCATAGACCGAGTCGAAAATAAGTGCTCTGAGGGGCAGGGTGTCGTCCGCCTTGGGTGCGGGGACATCCTTAACGATATGTTCAAGCACCTGTTCAATGTTCTGACCCGTTTTTGCCGAAACTCTCGGAGCCTCGGAGCAGTCAAGGCCGATAACATCCTCAACCTCGGCGGAAACTCTGTCCGGGTCGGCTGAGGGCAGGTCAATTTTATTGATAACAGGCACAATTTCAAGGTCATGGTCAAGGGCAAGGTATGTGTTCGCAAGCGTCTGAGCTTCCACGCCCTGAGAAGCGTCAACGATAAGAATTGCGCCCTCACAGGCGGCAAGCGAACGGGAAACCTCGTAGTTAAAGTCAACATGACCCGGGGTGTCGATGAGGTTCAGAACATAGTTTTCGCCGTCCTCGGCAAGATAATCGAGCTTAACGGCGTGAGCCTTGATTGTGATTCCTCTCTCACGCTCAAGATCCATTTTGTCGAGAAGCTGAGCGGTCATGTCACGCAGAGCGACTGACTTTGTTTTTTCGAGCAGTCTGTCGGCAAGGGTGGATTTGCCGTGGTCAATGTGTGCAATGATGCAGAAATTCCTGATTTTATCCTTTGATACAGCCAATTTTTTATTCTCCTTGATATCGGTAATTATCGGTTTATTATTTGATACATTATAATATATCATAATACCAAATTATATTGCCGAGGTCAAGAATTTTTATTTCACCGTGAATTAAGATTTTTTTGAAAAAACAGTTGCAATAATTTCCCAAAACATATAAAATGAATATATAAATGATACGGAAAGGAAGATTTATTATGTCAAGAGCTTCAAAGCTGAAAAAGAGGGCTGAGCTTGCAGAAAAACCGACCTTGAAACAGGCTTTTTTGAATTTCATCGATGTGTTGACCGACAACAAGAATTTCTGCATGGCGTGGCTTATTGCAGGCTTTGTTTTCTTCACGGTTTACGGCTTTATTGATAACCCCGACCTTGCCAAAACCGCAAGCGTTATCGGCAAAACTCACCCAAGGCTGTTTGTCTGGTGGGCAGTCTTTTCGGGAATATCGCTGTTTCTGAATCTTCAGTATCTTTATAAGCTTAATTCGTTCAGAGACGGAAAGCTTGCAAAAGTCGGCAACATTTGCACCTATCTCGGCGTGTTCTGCATATTTGCCTGCGTAAATATTCCGTCGGTTGAGCCTGAGGACGGCAAGCCGCTCCAAATGGTTGCTCATTGGTCAATGGCTCTGCTGTTTGCGGCGTTCTTTGCGGCGGCGATTATCGTTTTTTTGCTTCACAAATCGATGCAGAAAAGCGTGAAGCACATTATTATGCTTGCAGTTCTTTCGTTAACCCTCGTTCTCATGGTTGTTTTGCTCCTTATTTTCGGAAAGAGCGGTGGAATTGAAAGCATTCCGATGTGGGTAGCATACATAATCGTGTTCCTGATGAATTACGCAAAACCGTTTCAAGAATCAAAAACCCGCTGATAAATAATAATCTGACAGTGCAAGCCGGACATTGCGTTCAGCTTGCACTTTATTATTATGTATTGCGAAGTCTCTCGCATATACCGTAACGGCAATTCACTTGGTAATTCCGTCACAAATAATTAACACAATTTAACAAAGTGTTTACAATTGAAATATTGACAAAACGGCGTGAAAGGGGTATAGTAATAACCGTAGTTGGCACTCGATAGTCAAGAGTGCCAAAATTAGCACTCAATCTGAAAGGCAGGTGTTGAAGGTGTCGGAGCTTAGCGAAAGAAAAAAGCAGATTTTGGCTGCCGTTGTTGAGCAGTATATCAAAACGGGCGAGCCGGTCGGATCAAAGGGTCTGCTGTCAACAACCGGAATGACGGTGTCATCGGCAACGATTCGCAGCGAAATGAGCGAGCTTGCCGCAATGGGCTATCTTGAGCAGCCGCACACTTCGGCAGGCAGAGTGCCCTCCCAAAAAGGATACAGATATTATGTTGATAATCTGATGAAGCCAAGAGAGATTGACGAGCTTAACCGCAGGGTGCTTGAGGCGGGTGTTTCTTCGGCGGCAGGCGACCCCGAAAAGCTGATTGTTCAAGCGAGCAATGTTCTGGCGGATTTAACAAAATGCGCCTGCGTTTCAACCGCTCCGGGCGGCGACGCAATGATAATCCGCAAGATTGAACTTGTTCCCGTCGGCGTTCATTCGGCAATGCTGGTTCTGCTGACCTCAAACGGAATCCTCAAAAGCAGGCTTTGCAGGCTTGACTGCGAGCTTACCCCGAAAATATGCGAGGAGTTCTATAACATTGTTGATTCCTGCATCATCGGCAAACCGGCGTCTGAAATAAGCGTTGTTTCAATGCAGACGGCTGCGGCTTCGATTGACGGCGACGCTTTTGCGATGCTTCCGCTCATGGCGGCGGTCTGCGAGCTTGCCGGCAGCACGGCAAATTCAAGAATCACTCTCGGAGGCAGTTCAAATCTGTTCTTCTGCAAGGATTACGGCAGCGACGCCGTTGAATTGCTTGAGTTTCTTAATAAAAGAGAGCCGATATCGGCGGTTATGGACGGTATAACAAGCCCGCTTGATGTTAAAATAGGCAGAGAGAATCTTTACCGTCAGCTTGCCAATTCAAGCGTGATAGTTGCGAAATATTCCGTCGGCGGCAAGGATTCGGGAACAATCGGTCTTATCGGCCCGACCCGAATGGACTATGAAAACATTATTCCCTGTGTTAAATATCTGACAAACCTTGTCGGCAAAATGATAACGCAGGCCATCGAAGAATAGAAAGGAAGCTAAAATGAAAAAGGAAAAAACCAATCCCGAAACTCCCGATGAGGTAAAAACCGAAGCTAAAGCGGAAGAAAAAACTAAGTCAAAAGAAAAAAAGTCGGGCGGTGAAGCGGAAAAGCTCCAAAAGGCTCTTGACGAAAAGAACGAGCAGTTTCTGAGACTTTGTGCCGAATACGATAACTTCCGCAAACGCTCCCAAAAAGAAAAGCAGGACGCTTATTCAAATTCAAAAGCCGATGTCGTCAAAGACCTGCTCCCCGTAATCGATAATTTCGGCAGAGCGGCGGAAAATACCGACGGAAGCTTTGAAGATTACCGCAAGGGAATCGAGCTTATATTTAATCAGTTTCAAGATATCCTTAAAAAGCTCGGCGTTGAGGCTTACGGCGAAAGAGGCGACGGATTTGACCCGAATATCCACAATGCGGTTATGACCGTTGAGGATGAGGAGCTCGGCGAAAATGTGATTGCCGAGGTGTTCACAAAGGGCTACAGGCTCGGCGATAAGATAGTCAGAGAAGCGGTAGTCAAGGTTGCAAACACCTGATAATAAATCCAGTAAAAAATATCCATTAATATATTTAGGAGGAAATTTATCATGTCAAAGGTTATAGGTATTGACTTAGGCACAACAAATTCATGCGTAGCAGTTATTGAGGGCGGCGAGCCCGTAGTTATCGCAAACGCCGAGGGCGCAAGAACAACTCCGTCAGTTGTTGCATTCGGCAAGACAGGCGAAAGAATGGTCGGTCAGGTTGCCAAGAGACAGGCAATCACCAACCCCGACAGAACCGTTGCTTCAATCAAGAGACAGATGGGTT
>CAYXVM010000080.1:0-8573 GCA_964468465.1 uncultured Clostridium sp. | reverse complement strand
TCCCTGGCCGAAAAGTGCGGCGGGCTGATCTCCGATTGCTCCGCAGATGGGAATACCCTCCAAAAATTCAAGGCCGAGTATTCCTTTTGACACTCTGCCGTAAATCTTGCTCGAGGGAACGGGTTCGGGAAGAATTGACATCGGAATCCCGAGCTTGTCGCAGAGGAACTTATCCCAGCAGAGGTTGTCAACATCAAACAGCATCGTTCTTGATGCGTTTGAATAATCCGTAACATGAACGCTGCCGCCTGTCAGATTCCAGATAAGCCAGGTCTCGACCGTTCCGAAAAGCAGTCTGCCCTGCTCGGCAAGCTTCATTGTCCCCGGCACATTGTCAAGCACCCATTTGATTTTGGTTGCGGAAAAATATGCGTCGATAAGCAGGCCTGTTTTTTCTTTTATGTAATCTTCAAGTCCCTCGGCTTTGAGCTGTTCGCAATATTCCGCCGTTCTGCGGCACTGCCAGACAATGGCGTTATATACCGGCTTGCCCGTCTGCCTGTCCCAAAGAATCGTCGTTTCACGCTGATTGGTTATGCCGATCCCCGCAATGTCGCACGGATTGATGCCGCCGCTGAGAACGCAGGAAGAAACCGCCTGAAACTGGCTGTAGAGAATTGAAATCGGGTCATGCTCAACCCAGCCCGCCTGAGGATAAATCTGCTCAAATTCATTCTGAGCCTTGCTGACGATGTTGCCTTTTTTGTCAAAAATTATCGCTCTTGAACTTGTCGTGCCCTGATCCAGCGCCAAAACATATTTCGCCATTGCCTTCAACCTTTCTTGTTTTATTTTACACCGAAGTATTTAATTGCATTATTGTATGAAATATCCTCAGCTATCTTGCAAAGAGCTTCCTCGTCATAGGGATAAAGCCCCTCGGCAACCATATCGCCGAGCAATCCGCACATGATTCTGCGGAAATATTCGTGCCTCGGATAAGACAGGAACGAACGGGAATCCGTGACCATGCCGACAAACTTGCCGATTGCGCCGAGATTTGCAAGCGCTTTCATCTGCTCTCTCATGCCGTCAATATTGTCATTGAACCACCATGCCGAGCCGAACTGAATCTTGCTTTCAGCCTCACTGCTCTGGAAATTGCCGAGCATTGAGCCGAGAACATAATTATCTTTCGGATTGATTGTGAACAGAATCGTTCTGGGCAGAACGCCTTTGACTGCAAGGCTGTCGAGGAATCTCGAAAGCTTCTCGGCAATTTCTCTGTCGCCGACGGAGTCAAAGCCCGTGTCGGGGCCGAGCTTGTTGAACATTGCGGTGTTATTGTTTCTGATGGGTCCGATATGAAGCTCCATGCCCCAGCCTCTCTTTGAATACTCCCCTGCAAGGCATGAGAGCAAAGCAGTCTTGAATTTATCCGCCTGCAAAGCCGAAACATCAGCGCCGCTCTTTGCAGAAGCAAAAATATCCTCAAGCTCTCTGTCGGTTGCTTCCTCATAAGGAACATAGAGGAACGCATGGTCGCTTGCACGGCAGCCCATTGAAGCGAAAAACTCGATTCTGTCCTTCAGAACATCGCAAAGCTGTGCAAAGCCGTTTATCTCTTTGCCTGCGGTTTTTTCCATTGCGGAAAGCCACGGTCTCCATGACGGGAGGTCAATTCCGAGAGCCTTGTCGGGTCTGAACGCAGGCAGAACCTTGCATCTGAAGCTCTTATCTTCGGCGATGAGCTTGTGATATTCAAGGCTGTCAGCGGGGTCGTCGGTAGTGCAAAGGTGAGAAACATTGGATTTTTCGATAAGCTCTCTCGGAGTGAAGCCGCCCGCTTTGATTGCCGCATTGGCTTTTTCCCAGACGGTATCGGCGGTTTTTTCGCTGAGAATTTCATTAATGCCGAAATATCTTCTCAGCTCAAGGTGACACCAATGATACATGGGGTTGCCGATGAGATTCGGCATGATTGAAGCAAACGCCTTGAATTTTTCATATCCGCTTGCATCACCCGTTATGTATTTTTCTTCAACGCCGCATGAACGCATGGCGCGCCATTTATAATGGTCGCCCGCAAGCCACAGCCACGCTATATCCTCGGGCTGTTTGTTCTCATAAATTTCTTTGGGTGAAAGATGGCAATGCCAGTCAAAAATCGGCATTTTCTCAGCCGCCTCATACATTTTTACGGCAGGCTCGCTGTTCAGCAGAAAATCCTTACCCATAAACTCTTTTATCATTACAAGGGTACCTCCCAAGCAAAATTATTCATATTAATTCTACCATCATATTTTAATATTTGCAAGCGAAAACGGGCAAAAAACACTCCTGTTTCAAAAAAAACTGTCGGGCGTCAAAACCCGACAGCAATTATTAATGATCATTTTCGGAATCCGATGCAATATGATTATAAAATGGCCTGTATCGGTTGAAATAAATCTCCGACACAAGCCATTTTCCGTTTGTTTGTTATTCGCCAATGAAGCGGTGCGGCAGTTTTTTATCCGAAAGAATGACCGCTCCCATGCAGCACCCGACCATGCCGAAGCCGTAAAGAAGGCAAAGCGGCTCAAAAACCGTGACCACATGCGTTTCCCAATGGCCGTAAAATGCAAGGCACCAAAGCCACTCGAGCAAAACTCCGGGAAGACTCCCTAAAATAAAGAGCCAAAACATTTTGAAATATGAAAACTTATCGTTGCTTTCCTTTGATGCCGCTTGATTGCGGGCGTTTTTTCTCTCCATGTCAAACCTCATTTGCTTTTGATTCAATAATCAACCGACATGTTTGATTATAAAGCGTCAAAAAACAAATAAAGTTTAGAAAATGTTACAAATTCATTAAACTGTAACGGCTGATTCTCCGCCGCAACAAGCATTAAAAACAAAAGCTCAGATTATTTCATAAACTCAATGACTTTTTGAGCGTCTGTATAGCCTTTTTGATAAAGGCTGTCAAGGCTTGTGCGGTTTCTCGTCAGAGTTCCGACTCCGCATCGGTCATCGGGTGCAACGATCAGCGCTTTCCCCTGCTCGCTGAGCTTTTCAAGCTCCATGATTCCCGAATTATATCTTTCATGCATCGTCATAACCGCCTTTGCCGATTCGGGGTACGCCCTCATCAGCCTGTTTATTATCTCGGGCGGCCGTTTTTTGAGTTCATTTATCGGCTTTGTCAGGAACACAACAATCCTGTCGCACCCGTCGGCAAATGCCCTTTCAAACGGAATCGGGTCGGCGACTCCGCCGTCAAAATACTTTGCTCCGCCGATTTCAACAGGGCGGCAGACCATGGGAATGGCACAGCTCGCTTTGAGAACGGAATAATCGTCGTCTTTCATGTCGTCCTTGTCAAAATAATGCGCCTTGCCTGTCAGAGCGTCGGTTGCAACAGCCTTGAAACGGCATGAATTTGCAGATGCGGATTTAAAATCAAGCGGATTTTTGCCCGTACTGTTTGAAATATCGGAATAAACATAATTAAGATCAATATATGAACCGATTTTTCGTAAATTATATAAGCTCATGTAGCTACGCTCAGAAGCATATTCTGCATAGAATTTATAGGTTCTCCCTCTCTGACCCGCAACATAGGTTATCAGATTTGCGCTTCCCGCCGAAACGCCTATACAGTAGTCTGCCATTATTCCGCCATCGAGCAGACCGTCATATATTCCGCTAGTATAAATACCTCTCATTCCGCCGCCGACATCAACAAATCCCGTCATTTTTATCTCCTGATTCTTTATAAATATTCATTAATTATACATTTCCGTTCTTTTTTTGTCAACGGTGAAAAGTCGGTATTCAGCCGAAAAACATTCCCGCCGCCAAAGCGGAAACAATAAAGCTTGTGAAGTCCGCAAGCATTGCCGCAGGAACCGTGCATCCGCTTTTTCTAATGCCGACCGAGCCGTAGTAAACCGTTACGGCATAAAAGGTTGTTTCGGTTGAGCCCATTATTATCGAAGCTATTCTGCCCTCGGGCGAATCAGGGCCGAAGGTTTTCAGAATCTGCTCAAACATCGTCAGCGAACCGCTGCCCGATATTGGGCTGAGAACCGTCAGCGGCAAAACATCGGCGGGAATCCCCGTCAGCCTTGCAATCGGTTCGAGCGCTTTTGTCACAATCTCCAGCGCACCCGACCGGCGAAGCATTGTAACTCCCAAAACAAGCGCCATGAGCGGCGGCAGAAGCTTCACCGCCGATTTCAGCCCCTTTGCGGCTCCCGCCATAAAACAGTCAAAAACCTTTATCCCTTTCGCTGCTCCGAAAATAACTATCGCCGCAGTAATGAGCGGCAAAGTCAGAGATGTTATTTTTTCCATGGTCTGCCCTCCGTCAGCTTTATCAGTATTATTGCGGCTGTCAGCCCGACTGCAAGCGCCGCCGCTGAGGATATCCACGAGGCAGGCATGATATCAAACGGATTTTTGCAGCCGTAATCCTGCCGCATTGCGGCAACCGTTGTAGGAATAAGATGAAAAGCGGCAGAGTTCATAACGACAAATTTAATCATATCCTTACTCGCCCTGTCCTTTGTCGGATTTTCCTCTTGCAGGCATCTCATGGCTTCAAGCCCAAGCGGCGTTGCGGCATTTCCGAGGCCGAGAAGATTCGCCGTTATGTTCATCGAAATCGCTCTTGATGTTTTACCTTTCATATCCATTTTCGGAAAAACAATTTTCAGAAAAGGCGACAGAATTCTGCAGACCGCCCCCGTCAAGCCCGAGCTTTCAGCAATCTCCATCATTCCTCCCCAGAAGCAGAGCGTTCCCGCAAGCCTTATGCAGAGCGAAACGGCGTCGGAAGCGCTCGCGATTATTCCTGCGGTCAATTCCGATGCCGTTCCCGCAAACAAAGCCGCAATAACCGAAAACATTATCATCACAGTCCAAATATAGTTCAGCATTTATTTCCCTCCGAGCTTTCAGGCAACGGCGCACAGCCGAATTTTAAACTTGCCGCCCTGATTCTGCGCTTTTCGACAGCTTTCTTGAGCCAAATTATTACCCAAACGGCCACGGTTGTGCATTATCACCTAAAATATTTATTTTTATTCACAATTATGAATAATTCCTCTGAAATCCTCTTTATTTACCAAAATAATGCTAATGTCTCTTGACTTTCATGGAAAAAAGTGGTATTAATATAATTAATCCATATAAAAATTCAGAGGTGTGTGTTTTATGTTTACAGGATTCATTCGTGAAATCGACAGTGTAGGCAGAATTGTTATTCCCATGCAGTTGAGGAAAGAACTCGGGCTTCTTGAGCCCGGCAGTAAGCTTGAAATGTTTTCTGACGGTAATCAGATTATTGCGAAGAAAGCGGTTGACAACTGCATTTTCTGCAAATCGGAAAGTGACCTTATTGAGTTTGAAGGCAAATCAATCTGCAAAACCTGCCTTGAAAAAATAAAAGCTGAATAATAAGCAGTTTTCTCCCCTCATTCGGTGTTAATGCCGTTTGAGGGGATTTTTTTCTTTCCGTTTGAATATATATGAATATCCGCCTGCTTTATTGCAAAAAAACGACAAAACGGAGCAGTTGCTCGGAAATTTCAGGGTTTCGGGAAGGGATAATCCGATGGATTGGCACGGTATAACGGCGCAGGATGCCGCAAAAATGCTGAAAAGCAATATTAATAACGGGTTGGATGAGCAAGCCGCAAAAATACTGCTTAAAAGTCACGGTGAAAACAAGCTTCAAGATAAGAAAAAGACATCGATTGTTAAGCAGTTCTTCGGGCAGTTTTCCGATTTCTGCGTTATCATTCTTTTCATAGCCTGTATCATTTCTTTTGTTACAAGCATTCTTGACGGCAGTCGGGATTTTATTGAGCCTGCCGTAATTCTACTTATTGTTATTCTCAACGCCGTCATCGGCGTTTTTCAGGAGCGGCGCGCCGAGCGTGCACTTGAAGCTCTGAAAAAGCTTTCCGCCCCGTCGGCGAATGTTAAACGAAACGGAAAAATCAAAAAAATTCCCGCTTCCGAGCTTGTGCCGGGCGATGTGATTTTTCTTGAAAGCGGAGACATGGTTCCCGCAGACGCCCGCCTTATTTCTTCAAACGGGCTGAAAGTCAGCGAAAGCGCTCTGACGGGCGAATCCGAAGCTTGCGAAAAAGATGCAAACTCGGTCTTTGCCGCCGACTGCCCGCCCGCTGACAGAAAAAATATGGTTTTTTCTTCAACGAATGTTCTCGCAGGCAACTGCACGGCAATCGTCACGCAAACGGGCATGGAAACTCAGGTCGGCAAAATCGCCCACCTGCTTGCAAGCGAAAAATCGCCTCAGACCCCATTACAGCTCAGGCTTGAAAAAATCGGCAAGGCTCTCGCTGTCGGCGCTCTGATTATCTGCGCCGCCGTTTTCCTGCTCGGAGTTGTCAGAAGAAGCGGTATTCTTTCTTCATTCATGCTTTCGGTCAGCCTTGCGGTTGCCGCAATTCCCGAGGGTCTGCCCGCCATTGTGACAATCGTCTTGTCCATGGGCGTTCAGATTATGGCAAAAAACAATGCGATTATCCGCCATCTTCCCGCCGTTGAAACTCTCGGAGCGGCAACCGTAATCTGCTCCGACAAAACGGGCACTCTGACCCAAAATAAAATGACCGTAACAAAGGTTTACTCCGCTTCGGGAGAGCTTTCGATGAAAAGTTCCGAAGCCTGCAAAATTCTTTTGTACGGTTCAATATGCAACAATTCTCATGTTATCAAACGGGGCAAAAAGCCGATTTTCGGCGGCGACCCGACGGAAACCGCAATCCTCTCCGCCGCTTTCGGTTGCGGCGAAAATGTTTTTTCGCTCGATTCCGACTATCCGAGACTCCATGAAACACCTTTTTCAAGCGAAAAGAAATTTATGTCAACCCTTAATACCGTCGGAGATAAGAAGCTTCTCATTGTCAAAGGTGCTCCCGAAGTCATTTTACCCCGATGTTCAAAGGCGGAAATTCACGGCTCCGATTCCGTTTTGACCAAATTTCTTTCAAATAAAATTTCGGAGCAAAACAGCCGCATGGCGGCGCAGGGGCTTCGTGTTATTGCCGTCGCTTTCAGAGCCGCTTCAGACCCGTCTGATTATGATGAAAAGAATTTAACCTTTGCGGGGCTTATCGGCATGACCGACCCTCCCCGTCCCGAGGCGGCAAAGGCTGTTGCCACCTGCAAAAAGGCAGGCATAATTCCCGTTATGATTACGGGCGACCACATTGACACCGCATGCGCCATCGCCGAACAGCTCGGAATCCTTGAAAGCGGACTGACCGCCATGACGGGCGCAGAGCTTGATTCTCTGAGCGACTCCGAGCTTCGTGAGAAAATCGAAAAATGCCGTGTTTTTGCCAGAGTCAGCCCCGAACACAAGGTCAGAATTGTTAAGGCTTTCCGCTCCTGCGGAGAAATTGTTGCAATGACGGGCGACGGAGTTAACGACGCCCCTGCGCTCAAAGCGGCGGATATCGGCTGCGCCATGGGAAAGAGCGGAACAGATGTTGCAAAAAACGCCGCAGACATGATTCTGACCGACGATAATTTTGCAACAATCGTTAAAGCGGTTGCGCTCGGCCGTGGGATTTTTGATAACATTAAAAAGGCGGTTCACTTTTTGCTCGGCACCAACATCGGCGAAATTTTAGCCGTATTCGCCGCTTCGCTTCTCGGCTTTGCTCCGCCGCTGATTCCGATTCAGCTTTTGTGGGTTAATC
This sequence comes from uncultured Clostridium sp., assembly GCA_964468465.1. Lineage (GTDB taxonomy): Bacteria > Bacillota > Clostridia > Oscillospirales > Acutalibacteraceae > CAG-177. The sequence continues at coordinate 909 of CAYXVM010000080.1, read as the reverse complement.
TTGTCACCGATTCATTGCCCGCCATGGCTCTCGGAACCGAAAAGGCTGAGAAGGATATAATGACCCGCCGCCCGATTTCTCCTGCAAAAGGTTTTTTCTCAGACGGGCTTTGGATTGACATTTCGCTTGAAGGAATGCTTATCGGCACGGTAACCATTCTCTCGTTTCTGATCGGAAGCAAGATGTTCGGAACCGAGAACATTGTGCTCGGCAGAACCATGGCTTTTTGCACCATCAGCTTTTGTGAGATCGCCCATGCCGTCAACATGCGCTCGTCTCTGCCGCTCTTTAAAGCAGGCTTTTTCAGCAACCGTGCAATGACAGCTTCGGTTATCATCTGCTCTCTCGTTCAGGCGTCCGCCGTCATTTTCCCGCCGCTCGCCGATGTTTTCGGCGTTACCTCGCTCACCGCCGTTCAATGGCTCACCGTTATCTGCCTTTCCGTCATTCCGCTTGTTATCGGAGAAGCAGGGAAAATCCTTTTCAGCCGAAAGGCTTGATTGAAAAGGCCCCCGTGCATGAAGCACAGGGGCTTTATTACTTGTTATTCAAAGCATTAAATATGCATATTATATCAGGCTGTAATTAACCGAATTTGTAACGGCGAACTCATGGGCGGCAGAGCCTTCTTTGCATCTTATTGTCACCGAATCACAGCCGTCAAAGGCGTCAGCGGCAATGCTTGTTACGCTTTCGGGAATTGTTACGGTCTGCAAAGAGGTGCACTGAGCAAAGGCTTCATCGCCTATGCTTTTTGTTCCGTCGGGAACCGAAACCGAAGTCAGGCTTGAACAGCCGTAAAACGCTCCGATTCCGATAGCTTCAAGCGATGACGGCAGAGAAACGGACGAAAGCGAAGTGCAGTCGGCAAAAGCTTCCTGCCCGATTTGGGTTACGGATGAGGGAATC
>CAYXVM010000079.1:0-8649 GCA_964468465.1 uncultured Clostridium sp. | reverse complement strand
ACACCGAAGCCACCCTGCTCTCCGCAATGGAGAACCCCACGGGTCAGGTTGACGACGGCTCGCTCAAGGACGCCCTCAAAACCGCAGGCGGTCTCGGTACTCCCGCCACAAGAGCGGATATAATTGAAAAGCTTTTTGATTCCTTCTGCGTTGAGCGCAGGGGAAAGGAAATATTCCCGACCTCAAAGGGCAAACAGCTCATCGAAATCGTGCCGCCCGACCTCAAATCGGCGGAGCTTACCGCCCGTTGGGAGCAGAGACTTTCGCTTATCGCAAAAGGCGGCGCAGACAGCGCAAAATTCATCGAGGAAATGCGTGCCTACGCAAGCTCGCTTGTCAGCAGCGTTAAGTCGAGCGAAGCAAAATACAGGCACGATAACATGACCCGTGAGCCTTGCCCCGAGTGCGGCAAATATCTGCTTGAAGTCAACGGCAAAAAGGGCAAAATGCTCGTCTGTCAGGACAGAGAATGCGGCTACCGCAAGAGCATTTCCGTTGTCACCAACGCCCGCTGCCCCGAATGCCACAAAAAGCTTGAACTCAGAGGAGAGGGCGACAAAAAATCGTTCTTCTGCGTTTGCGGCTACAGAGAAAAACTTTCCGATTTTGAAAAAAGAAAAGAGAGCGCAGGCGCAGGCAAAAGAGATGTTGCGAAATATATGCAGCAGCAGGCAAAGCAGAAAACCGCCGTCAATCCTCTTGCCGAGCAGCTTGCAAAATGGATGGAGGAAAACAAATGAAGCGTTTTCTTGCCGCATTTCTGATGGCTATTATTCTTTTTTCGCTCAATTCATGTGCAAGCCGAGGCATAAATCAGTCAATTTCCTATTCGCTCAGCGGTTCGCCTCAGACCCTTGACCCGCAATATGCCAAGGACACCTCGGCTCATATCGTAATAAACAATGTGTTCGAGGGGCTTGTGCGCCTTTCGGGCGACGGTGAGATAATCCCCGGAATCGCCGAAAGCTGGAGCGTTTCCCCGGACGGGCTGACCTATACCTTCAAGCTCAAAGAGGGCACGGAATGGTATTGCTCCGTTGCGCTCAAAAATGAATTCGGCGAGGATTTTTATAAGAAATTTTCCGAAGAAAAGGTGACGGCGAACGATTTTGTTTTTGCCATGCGCCGTGCCGTTTCTCCGCAGATTTCGTCATCAAGCGCACATCGGCTGTTTTCTATCGTCAACGCCGCCGAGATTTATGCAGGCGAGGCGGAGGTTTCAACCCTCGGAGTTACCGCTCCCGACGATAACACCCTGATAATAAGTCTCAAAGAGCCGTGCGACGATATGCTTCAAAGGCTCACCGAGAGCGTGTTTATGCCCTGTAACGAGGAATTTTTCAACGCCATGAACGGCAGATACGGGCTGAGCAACCGCCACATTCTCTGCAACGGGCCGTTTTATGTCAGCTCATGGGCAACGGATTCTTCTTTAACGATAAAAAGAAATAAATACTATGCGGGCGAGCAGGAGGTTTTGCCCCTCTCGGTCAATTTCAGCTTTGATTTCAGCTTGGACTCAATCGGCAAGGAGCTTGCCGCCTCCTCGGTGAGCGCCGCTCTGCTCCCGCCCGACTGCGCTGTTCCCGAAAATTCGGTCGTGATAAAGGAAAATCCGAATTCTGTTTTCGGATTCAGCTTCAATTGCTCTGATTCCTTGCTGAAAAATGCAAATCTCAGGCTTGCTCTGTGCTCGTCGATTGACCGCGGCTTGTTCGGCGAGCTTGAAAATGCACTTCCTCAAAGCGGATTTGTGCCGATGAACTGCACCTCGGGCGGCGAAAACTACCGTAAAACGATAGGTTCTCAGACCCCGAAAGTCGAAAATGCCCCGACCGCCGCCGCAGAATATTGGAACGCCGCTCTGAGCGAGCTTTCGGTTGGCAAAGTTTCGCTGACCGTGCTCTGCCCCGAATGGCTCGATTCGGCAGTGCGCAATCAGCTGCAGATCTGGCAGAAAACTCTCGGAATCAATCTCGGAATTACCGTTGAGATAAAAACGCCGCAGGAGATAACCGATGCCGTGAATTCGGGCAATTATCAGATTGCTCTGACGGGCGTTGAAAGCTCCTACGATAACGCCGTTGACTTCTTCGCTTCGTTCAGGGACGGCGGAATATTCAGATTTTCTTCAGATGAATATACAGCCATTATCGACCGCCTGCTGACCGTTGAGGATAAGCAGGAGCTTATCGGCGGATGCTTCACGGCGGAGAACTTTATTTTGCAGCAAGGAATATTCTATCCGCTTTACGGCCGTTCAAGCTCGTTTGTCTGCTCCGATGAGGTGGAGGGCATAACCATTTGCGGCTCGGAGAGCACGGTTTCTTTCATCGGCGCAAAGAGGTTTGACTGATGAAGCGGAATAAATTTGCAATCTGCCTTTCATGGGCGGCGGTCACCGCTTGCATGGGAGCGATATTCTGGTTTTCTTCAAGAAGCGGCGGAGAATCCAAAAATCAAAGCGACCTTTTCGCCGCTTTTTTCAACCTGCCTCTGAGCAGCTTTATTATCCGCAAAGGCGCTCATTTTCTTGAATTTACGGGGCTTGCGGTGCTGCTGTTCATCGCTCTGCGGCTCTCGTTCGGTTACTTCCGCCCGTTTCTCGCCCTGATTATCGCCGCCGTTTATGCGGCAAGCGATGAAATACATCAGCTCTTTGTTGAGGGTCGGGCGTGCCGCATTTTTGACTGGTTCACCGACTGCCTCGGTGCGGCGTCGGGGATTATCGTTTTATGCTTAATCGTAATTATTTTTAACCATAAAAAGAGGTGTCGGCATTGACAGATAACGAAAAAATAATGATAGCAGGCTGTGCCGCAGGAGCCGCCGCCGCTGCCGCTCCCGCCGTTTTGGGTTATATCAGAGCGACGGCTCGCCGACCCATTTCCAACGGAGATTTTCTCCGAAGTGAAAACGGCGGCTTCATTTCCGAATGCGGCGAACCCGTCATTCTCAGAGGAATCAACCTCAATGATGATTTGCTTTATTTCACGGGCGATTCACCCATGAAAAACCGTGATGTCTTTCTTGCTCTCGAGAGCCGATTCGGAAGCTACGGAGCGAAAGAGCTTATCAAAAAATATAACGAAAGCTTCGTTTCGCCCTCCGACATTAAATATCTCCGCAAGCTCGGGGCAAACTGCGTCAGGATTCCGCTCAGAGCCGATATTCTCTGCAAAAAAGAAACCTGCAAAGACGATATCGACTTTGACAGGCTTGATTTTATTATTTCAAAATGCAAAAAAGCGGGCATTTATGTTATCCTTGAGCTTCACTCCGCTCCCGGTTATCAGAACACGGATTCCGCCTGCGGCAAGGATGATGAATGCAGGCTGTTTGATTCGTCAAAGACGGGCTTTGAAGCAAGAAATGCGACTATCAGGCTGTGGCTTCAGGTTGCCGCTCACTACCGTGACGAGCCCGCCGTTGCCGCCTATGATTTGCTTAACCGACCGCTGAATAGGGTTGCGGATTGGGAATCAAAGCTTGATATGCTTCAAAAATTCTACCGCCGTCTTTATAAAGCCGTTCGGGGCGTTGACGAACGGCATATAATGATTTTGCAGGCGGCGAATACGCTCGATTCTCTGCCGTTCGGCGGAGATTTTGGCGACAGGAACTTTGCATTCGGTGTTTATTCGCATTTTCACACCTCTTTTGAAACCGAATCATTAAAAAAGCAGATAAAATCGTTTCAGCCGAGCGGAATACCGTTCATAGTCTGCAAACTGCGCTCCGATGGCGATTATTCAAGAGCGTTGACCTCATTGAATGACATCGGCGTTTCATGGCTTGCGGGCGATTACAAGGGCAGGGGGCTTAAATCCGCATTTCTTTTCGGCGGCGAAGCCGAAAAAGCCGACCTTGCCTGCGACAGCTACGAAACAATCGGCGAAAAATGGTCAAAGCCGCTTGATACAAAGAATTTTGAAGAAAATGCGGAGTTTGCGGCGGCTCTCAAAGAGGCGTTCCGTTACGGCTCAACCTCGGTTGAAATGCCCGAAAAGCGGAAGAAAGCCAAGCCGAAAATCAAGGTCAGAGTCGGATACAATGTTGTTGTGGGTAAATAAAAAGTATATTTTGAAGCATTTATCCGTTGTTTCCGGCAAAAAGGCAAAAAAATTTAAAATGTTCAAGGGGCTGTCGCAATAAGATGAAGAAGCCGTTTTCTTCCGACGAAGGTGTATTAAGATACTCCGAGTCGGAAAAAACGGCTAAAAAGAAACATAAAATTTAAATGGCTTGCATCGGTTAGATTTCGATGCAAGCCATTTTCTGCTTTGATTGTTTCTTTTGGTCTTCGCTTAGTGCGGCAGACCCTTCTTTAAGCAAATATCAGAGCTTTAGATTATTCCTGCTCCTGCTGTTTCTTTGCGAAGCACTCGCTGCAGTAAACAGGTCTGTCCTCACGCGGCTTAAAGGGAACTCTTGCAACTCCACCGCAGGAATCGCAGGTAGCTTCGAACCACTCACGCTCGCCACGGGCAGCATTCTTGCGTGCGTCACGGCATGCCTTGCAGCGCTGGGGCTCATTTACAAAGCCTTTTTCTGCATAGAATTCCTGTTCACCGGCTGTGAAAACGAATTCGTTGCCGCATTCCTTACAGATGAGAGTTTTGTCTTCGTACATTGTTTTTAACCTCGCTTGAAATATTTTTTCGCCCTTGGGCGGAATCGCACCGCCACCTTTGTCATACAACGCTCTGCTTTAAGCTACGGGGGCATATTTTTACTCCGAGAGGAGTAATTATTTATTGAGTTTTTTGCGCATCTTTTTTCTGATTCTCTGCAAAGCGTTGTCAACAGCCTTTTTGCTGCAATTGAGAGCTGAAGCGATTTGGGAATAATCGTTGTTTTGCAGGCGAAGATTAACAACCTGCTTTTCAAACTCGGAAAGACCGCTTAAAAGAATATTTTCGAGATGCTCGGATTCATCCATTTCGGTAACTATGTTTGCAGGGTCAGCATCTGAATCGCCGATATCGGCTGTCTCGGGCTCAAACGGCCGGGCGTTTGAGAGAGCGGCGTTTTTGTTGTTAAAATGAACACGCACAGCAGACACGATACGGTTATGAATGCAGGTTTCGGCAAAAGTGCGGAAGCGAATTTCCTTTGAAGGGTCGAAGTTTCTGACAGCGTCGAGAAAGCCGAGCATACCCTCCTGGAGCAAATCCTCGTCGGAAATTCCAACCGTTGCAAAGCTGATTGCTTTTGCTTTTGCAATCGGGGTAACGGCTGAAATCAGGAGAGCCATTGACTCATCGTCGCCGTTTGCGGCAAGAACCGCAAGCTCCTCCTCGGTCGGTAAATTTTTCTGATTCGGCACTTCGATATACCTCTCTGAATCCTCTTGCTATTAATAATAATCTAATTATTGAAATTTGTCAACAACTTTTTACGGCAGATGGGAATTTTTTTTAGTGAATAGTTACTAAACGGCGAAAGAAATCAACATATTGTGCTTTTCGCGGAATTTATTACGTCACAATTCCGGATTTTCCCGATTGGAATAAACAAGTGAATGTTAATTCTTAATCGAATAAAAACAAATCGGCGGGTTTTCTGACGATTTTTCGTTATTCTCTCAGGCAATATTTTATCTGTAATAAACCCGATTGAGGATAAAAAAATAAGCTTTGGGGGTGAAAAAATGAATGAAAAAACAAGAAAAAGATGGCGGCTCATCGCCCTGCTGACTGCGGATCTGATTCTGCTGATTCTGATTTCAACCTGTGTTTCTGTCAGAGCGCAGGCGGTTCGGCTCGGCGACAGCGGAGAAAGAGTTGCCGCAATTCAGCGGATTCTGAGCAGATTCGGTGCGTATCAGGGCGAAATCAACGGTCGGTTTGACCTTGCAACACGGCGGGGAATAAAAACATTTCAGCGAAAAAACGGGCTGAATGTCAGCGGAGAAGCGGACAGCGAAACGCTGAAAGCGCTCGGGCTTGATTCAAAATCAGACGGCGGCCTGTTTTCGGCTCAGGCAGAAATTCTTGCCGCTTTTATTCAGAAAAACACGGGCGGCAGTTACCCCGAAATGCTCAGTCTTGCCCTGAAAACTCTCAGCGAAGCGGGCAATCTGACGCTTTGCCAATACATTATTAATATAGACCCCGGATTTGCCGGATATGCCGTTTCGTCGGAGCCTTCATCAGGCGCTTTTTCGGCGGCGATTCAGGCAATAAATATCGATATGCTCAGCAAAGTCAGATAGAGAATAAAAAGCTCCGCTGTCGTTTCAGGCATCGGAGCTTGGATTTTATTCTTCGCTGTTTTCTGCCGCCTCGGATGCGGCTCTTTCTTTTTCTTTTCGGCGGCGGATTGCCGCACGGCAGCGCATGATAGTCCAGAGAACAACCAACAGCTGCATAATGGCAGCCGTTATGAAAATGAAGTTGAGGGATTGGCTCGAAAACGAGGCTTTAAGGCTGAACGCAAGCGACCAGATAAGGGCACTGACTGTTCCGAATCGGGAGATTTCGCCCCACCAAAGATAGCTGAAAACGATGAGCGGAATAAACGAAACGGGAACGGCATAAAGAAAAACAAGCCATGTTTTGATTGAATCAATGCCGAAAATTCTGATTAAGAAGAAAATTACGGAAGCAACCAAAAAAACAAGCCCGACCGACAGCAGGGGAATGATGATTCTGTTTGTGAGATAAGGCTTTTTCTTCTTGCCCGAGGGCTCGCCACCGCTGATAATGTCGTTGACGGTGACGCCGTAAAGCTCGGCAAGCTTCTGAAGAACAATGATGTCGGGCAGGCCGTCGCCCCGCTCCCATTTGGAAACCGATTTGTCGGAATAAGTCAGCTTTTCACCGAGCTCAGCCTGGGTCATGCCGTTCGCTTTTCTCAAAGCGGTCAGATTCTTGGCGATATTTGATTTGAGCTGTTCGTCTGTCATATCGGTTTGCTCCTTTCCGAGGATTATTATATGTCTGTTTAATTAAGAAAACGCAGGGAAATACGGATTATATTTGAAATGAAGAAATGAAGTGTGCCTGCGGCACATGAAGTTTTTGCTGTCGCAAAATGAAGTTTGCTTCGCAAATTAAGGATAGGCTTCGCCTATGATTGATTATAATTGCTCCGCAAAAGCTGATTAACTCCCTCAGGCGCTATGCGCCAGCTTTCTCGGCTGCCGCCTCGGTCGGTGCTTCTGAGCTTACGCTCAGAGGTTGCCACCGGCAACCCGCACCCTCACGAGGGAGCCCAAGTAGTTAGTTGCTACTTTTCGTATGAAATCATTCTATTAATAGCTTTTTCAAAAATCGAAAAAGATAAATGCTTTATTATTCTTCACCACGAGGAAGCCCAAACGGATAGTTCCTGATTATTTAAATAACATTATATCACCCCGCCTGCAAAAAATCAACCCTGATTTTTGTTGATATTGCTTGATTTCTACTCTCGGTGGAGCGCATTTTCAGGCTCTCTACCCGCAATTTACTCCCCGGTAGAGCGGTAGAAACGCTCTGTAGACCCATAGAACATAACAGTGGCGTGACAAATGAAAGAGAAAAAGTTAGAATGAATTTGCAAAACATTTCACAGAGAGGTGCAGCTATGGCAAAGGTTCAATACAGCTATTATGATGTTCAGCCGGTCGGAAGCATTGCGGAAATGCTTGCCCTTGCGCTTGAACAGTGTCCGCAGAAAATCGCATATAAATATAAAATCGGCGATACGGTTTATTCATTAAGTTATTCGGATTTTATTGACCGTGTCTGCTCCGTCGGTGCATTCCTTGCTTCAAAGGGTTTTGAAAGCAGCCATGTTGCCTGCGTCGGCGCAAACAGTATTAATTGGATTACGGCTTATTTTTCGGTTCTCCGCAGCAGCGGCGTTTTTGTCCCTGTTGACAGAGAACTGCCCGCAAGAGACCTGCTGAATGTTATTGACGGCAGCGACAGCGAGGTTGTGTTCTATGACGCAAAATATTGGCCGATGCTCAGAGAAAACGCCGAAAAGCTCACAAAGGTCAAAATGTTTATAGGCTTTGACCGTGACGAAACCGATGGGTGCTTTGTTTCGTTCAAATCCGTGCTTGAACAGGGCGAAAAACTTGATAAATCAACATATCTTGCCTGCAAGAGCGACCCGAATGCGCTTAAAATGCTGGTTTATACCTCGGGTACAACGGGCATGTCAAAGGGTGTTATGCTCAGCGAACATAACCTTGTTTCGAGCGTATATTACGGCCTTCAGGTTTCAACGATTTTTGAAACGGGTCTGTCGGTTCTGCCCTATAACCACACCTATGAGAGCGTCAGCGATATCCTCGTTTCGTTCCATCATCATTCAACGCTCTGCATTAACGAAAGCCTGACTGCGGTGCTGAAAAATTTTAAGCTTTATCAGCCCGAATATGTTTATATTGTTCCCGCAATGGCTGAAATGTTCTACACAAGAATAATCAGAGAAATTGAAGGCAAGGGCATGAAAAAGAGCTTTGATAAGCTTGTTAAAGTCAGCAATTTCCTGAGAAAAATGGGCATAGATGTCCGCAGAAAGCTGTTTAAATCGGTTCATGAGGCATTCGGCGGCAAGCTTGTTAAAATCGTTTGCGGCGGTGCTCCGATAAGAGCCGAAATCGGCGAATTTTTCGATAACATCGGCATCAGCCTTATCAATGGCTACGGT